>JBARQK010000025.1:0-4507 GCA_049643705.1 Saccharimonadaceae bacterium (SeqCode)
TTGATAGTCAGGCCGATCTAGCCAGGTATATTCGCAACCAGAATAATTCTGGCCCGACCGACCTATGGCCAGCGATAAAGGCGACCTCTACTACGTCCATCGATAGTTTTACTGCGCAAACTGACTGTCCAGCAGAGGCACCTGCGAACACTTTCTTTATTCGGCCAACGTCAACAGGTATAGATCTGCAAAGTTTGAGCGGTACGACCAATTTTGGCGAGGCGGTCACCTATAGTCGGTTTGACTATGCTGATGGTACCGGGCCAACACCGACAGCATACGGCATCTGGCTGCAAGCAGTCAGGGTAGAGACCGATCCAGGCAGACCCCAGGCATATGACGTCCACATACGAGCTTGCTGGGATAGTGTTGGGACATCAGTGCCGATGACACTGGGAACTATTGTGAGGTTATATGATAAATAACAGACAATTGAGTCGAGGCTTCACATTGATTGAGCTGATGCTGGCAATGTCTTTTATCGCAGTTCTCTTGGTTGCGATAGCTATGACTACTATATACATGAGCCGTACTTATAGCAGAGGTGTCTCAATCAAGGAAGTCAACCAGGCTGGTCGTGATGTCAGTGATTATTTGCGTCGTGACGTGATCGCGGCTAGGCCAGTTGTAAATTATTTTGTAGCAGCAGACACATCTGGGGCTGCCGGTCTCGGACGACTTTGTTTGGGTGAATATAGCTACATTTGGAACCCAGCAGCGGCACTAAATTCGGATACGTTTGTCAGTTATGTCGATACGGAACAGCCGATTGTTCTCGCTAGAGTCAAGGACAGTCAGGGTACCTTGTGCACCGCTAGCGGAGGCGTCTATCCGGTCGATATCTTGCAGTCAGATGCTACTTTGTTGCTAGAAAGTGATGACTACAACCTTGCTGTTCATGATTTTGCAGCTACTCGGCTTGACGACGACGGTTCAATCACGAGCAATTTCCTGTACAAGATTGAATTTGTACTAGGCACCAACGAACGGGACACAATAAACGAAGGCGCTATCGGGACGATGGATCAGCGCTGTAAGGCTCCTGACGAGAGGACGTCCAATATCGCTTTTTGTTCGATTAATAAATTTGAAGCAGTATATTATTCAGGCGGGGCGGCATAGGAGGATTATGGTATTAAACTCAAAAGTTAACGATAGGGGCGCGACGGCACTATTTGTCGTATTGTTCGCGACGTTATTGATGTCGGTTTTGGCGATAGGTTTTATGAGGTTAATGGTTCAAGAGCAGATTAGGGCAATTGATAATGATTTGTCGCAAAGCGCGTATGACTCGGCGGTGGCAGGTGTCGAGGACGCCAAGCGTGTTATAAGGGCTTGTCAGAATGCCGGATATGATCCGATGAACGATGCCTGCAAAGCTATGGTAGCTGGAAAATGTAACACGGTTTCTGAGGCCGGCCTAGCCAACGATTCGGGCGGCGAGGTCCTTATACAGACCAGTAATGGCGTCAGCGGTGCGGAAATGGACCAGGCTTACACATGTGTTCAGATTGCTATGAACACAGAGGATTATCTGGCAGATGTCAGTCCGGAAAAATCTCTGATAGTACCGTTAAAAGCAAAAACGAGTTTTAATAAAATTATTATTTCTTGGCAGCTGAGTACTGATGGCCTAGGAGACGATCTAGAGAATCCAGACGGTGATTCACCAGTCAATCTCATCAAGCCGGCTTTGTACAGTAATATTGGCACAGCATGGGAAAAGACACCCGCGCTAGTGCGCGCACAGTTTATTACGCCTGACTCAGCGGGTTTTACCCTCGCTGATTTGGACGAGAGTTCGGCCAGTAGCACCACGTTCTTGTATCCCCACATGATTTCGACTGCGTCTTCTGTCTTTCCAATAGGTAACGACACTTTGAGCCGGTATACTCAATCCGCTAGTGATCCATGGCTCCCTGGCACTAACTCGCCGCTACCAGTTTCATGCTACGAAGATAGGTATCAACTCGGTGGGTATGCCTGTATGGTAGAGATAACTTTGGACACAACGATTGCGGCCGAGTCCAATCTAGCGGTATTGAGACTGTCGACGCTGTACCAAGCCAATACCAGCGTGAGTATTCAGCTGAGGGATACCACCAATAGCGAAGTGCTCTTTAGTGGTGTACAGCCATCTGTTGATTCGACAGGCCGAGCAAATAATGTGTTCAGGCGCGTGGAGAGCAGGCTAAGTCTGGGCGGTGGATTTGCTTTTCCGGAGCGGGCCTTGGACCTCAAGGGTAGCCTATGCAAGAATTTCTACGTCACATCAGATGAAGCCGGCTCCGTTGGTGCTACCGACTGCGAACCTTAATTATTTACTGTGATATTTTTCGTAGGCGTCACGCAGGTGGCTGTCTGTAACATGCGTATAGACTTGGGTCGTACTGATGTTGCTATGCCCTAGCATCGCTTGTACGCTACGTAGGTCGGCACCGTTGATCAGTAGGTCAGTGGCAAAACTATGTCTCATAGTATGGGGTGTGACATTCTTTGTTATTCCGGCTAGACGGGCGTATTTATTGATCAGTCTCTGGACGCTGCGGGGCGTTAGTCGGCGGTAGTCGCCTCTGTTTTGGATAACAGTGTTGTTCCGGCTATAGCTCAGAAATAGCGGGGGAAGGTTATCGATACGCTTTTTTAGGTAACCTTCAATTATTGTTGCAGCATTTTCGCTGATAAATATCGGCCTGTCTTTTTGACCTTTACCCCGCACTGTAAATTCACGGCGTTTTGTGTTGATATTTTCTCGGTTGAGTCCAACTAGCTCGGACACACGTAACCCACTCGAAAATAGTAACTCGATAATTGCTTTGTCTCGGAGCGTCATCTCATCGTCTCGTATCGGGATAGATGTGAGCATACGTTCGATTTCCTGATTTGATAGGAAAGTTACTTGTTTACGTATGACCTTTGGGAGCTCTATCTTGTTGGGGCTTAATGATGCGATATCGCGCTTGGATAGATACGTTAAAAAGCCACGTAACGCGATCAGGTGGTAGGCTTGGGTGATTGTCTTTAATTCGACGTCATTAAAGTTTTTGTATCTATTGAGCCATAGTCTGTATTTGCGTACAATCTCTGATGTAATTTTTTCAACCTGGATATCATCCGTAAATTCTACAAAACGTTCTAGATATAACTTGTAGTTTTCGGCAGTTTTGCTGGAGCGGCCACCCTCGACTTCCAGATGTTCGATAAAATCAAGTATCAGCTCTGATGTATACATATTTTAAGCATAGCGCATAGCTGGCTAAAAGGATATAATCATGACAGTGAATATTATTGAGGCGATTATCCTGGGCCTTATCCAAGGTCTGACCGAGTTTATACCGATATCCAGTTCCGGGCATCTGGTTATAGCTCAGACGTTCATGAATGGGGCAGGTGACCATTTGTTTCTCGAATGGATTAATATTGGCACAGTGTTAGCGTTAATTATTTTTTTCCGTCAGCGCATTATTGAAGCGGTAGTGGCAATTTTTCGTGGTCGTGACTACAGGTTGTTAATAAACGTGCTGATAGCGGTTTTGCCAGCGGCAATAGTCGGCTATACTCTAGCAAGCTACATAGAGAGCGAGCCCTTTTTCACCAGTTTATGGACAGTCGTCGTCATGCTACTCGCCGTTGGAATCATATTGGTTATACTCGAGAGACTGCCACGCCTGTCTGAAGTTAAAACATTAGAGAAGCTGCCGAAAAATCGGGCCCTATTAGTTGGCCTAGCGCAGATGATAGCCCTGATACCCGGCACGTCTCGTTCGGGTAGTACTATCATTGTTGGTCGTCTATCTGGACTTTCTCAGGCAAGGGCGGCAGAATTTAGTTTTTTGGTATCAATCCCCATTATGTTGGGGGTCATACTAAAACTAGTTAGTCGGGAAGCCGATAGGGTGTATTTTCTAGACAATTGGCTCAGTCTGTCGATCGGTAATCTGACAGCGCTTATCTCTGGATTGATCGCTGTTGGTTTCTTGATGAGGTTCCTAGAAAAACGCTCGTTGGCGATCTTTGGATGGTATCGCATCGGGCTGGCCCTATCTATCATCGGTATGATTCTGCTAAAATGGATTCAAGTTTAAAAGCCAAGGAGGCGCAACATGTCAAACCATCCCGCAGTTAACAAGATTAAGTTTGAGCGGACATTCTGCATGGTAAAGCCTGATGGCGTGAAGCGAGCACTGGTTGGTGATGTGATCCATCGTTTTGAAAAAGTTGGCCTAAAGATAGTTGCCATTCAGATGTTTGTTCCAACCGAGGATCAGGTACGAAGGCATTACCCGATGAGTGATGAGGCCTGGTTGTTCAGACTAGGTGAGAAGAGCCTGAGCGGCTTTGACAACCTGGACGTTGAGGCAATAGATATCCTAGGTACTGACGATAAGTCAGAGCTAGGTCGAACGGTCGCCGAGGGACTCGTTCACTATCTGACATCTGGACCAGTTGTTGCCATGGTGATAGAGGGCATGCAGGCGATCGACATGGTTCGTAAATTATGCGGCCA
>JBARQK010000026.1:0-11182 GCA_049643705.1 Saccharimonadaceae bacterium (SeqCode)
TCGCATTCGTAGCCAGCACATTTCTGACCTTCCGCCCCGCTATCACCTGGGATGTGGGGTTAATTGCCTTTATCATATCTGTCACGATCGGTACAGTTTTCGGACTATACCCGGCCATCCGCGCCTCACGAAAAAGTCCGATCGAATCGCTCAGAAGCTATAGTTAGGGGTTAGGAAATGGGAAATCGGGTTAAGATTAATTTCCTATTTCCTATTTCCTCTTTCCTATTTCCTATTTCCTAATCCCAAGTCCCTATCCCGCCAATTCCCTCTTCAACTTCTCAACCAAATCCACCGGCACTGGATCAACGCCGTTGAGGATCGCGACGTAGATACTGACAAAGTCAGCCAGGATACAGCCCCATAGCATCTGAGCGATCGGGCTAGTTCCCTGCAAGGCAACACGATTTGCCTTTGGCCGCTTGCCACTGAGTAGTCGATCGGTGATCTCGAAACGTTTCAACACTCGCTCATGTTCAAAATTGCTGACTAGATCAAAGATGACGAACGGCTTTTCAACTGGATGACTCGCCCAACCGATGAATTCGTTGTGATTAAACTCTGGCAAACTATTCCAGAAAGCAACATTTTTGGCATTCTCATTCCAACTAATCTTCCATTTATAGGCGATCGGCGCCATCAAATTGCCTGCGTAAAATATCGGCGTTTTGCCAACTGCCAGTAGGGCCAATTGTTTGGCGTAATTTTTATCAACCGGGACTTCTTTTGTCCAAGCATCCGACTGTTCATGAAGCCATTTTTCGCAGTCTGCTACTTCGTCGAGGTATGATTTACCGATGACACCGAAATTAACTAGGAGTGCCAGTAAGGCGCGTAGGTTATAGAGCATAGCCATTCGCGGCTGAAGATCTGTCGGCAAAACAACGTGCGCCATATCGCCCTTTTTGGCCACATCGATCAATTTACCACCTGATGCGATAACCGCCACCTGAGCATTCTTTTTGATAGCCTGCTCGAGGCACGATATGGTCTCCTCGGTATTGCCCGAATAGCTACTCGCGATAACGAGAGCATTGTGATGGTCATAGGCCGGCAAATCGTAGGCTTTGACTATCTCGAAACTGATATTTAATTTTGGCGCTAACCAAGTCTTGACGATTTCGGCCGCTAGTGCAGAACCGCCCATCCCGGCGATGATGACGTCTTTTACCGGCCTACCGTCATTATCGGCCGACTCTACGACAGCATCCCAACCAGCCTGCTGATATTGGCCAGCAGCGATCGCTAGCGCACCATGTGGATCGCGCTGTTTTAATACGTTCAAATCATCAAGCATTGGTTCCTCCCTCTTGCGAATGTCTCTCTTTATATGATACATTAAATGGTAAATAAGCATAAAGATTAACTCTAGGGGTGGGCATGGATCTTAAACCGCAATCGCAACAATCAATCAGTGATGATCAAGAATTAGCCAAAGTTTTAGCTGGCATCAGCCAAGAAAGTGACGCACCAGAGGCATCCGAACCTATCGTCACGACACCAGCACCGACTATCGATGACAGCATATTAGCTGCAGCTATCCCAGATCCGATCGCTCCAGAGCCAGAAATTATCATGCCAGCCACTGTCGGGCCTATCGTAGCGCCAATTATCTCTGGTGACCTCGACGCCATAAAGACAGAAGCCCTGGGCGAACTGCGACCACTAGTTGACAAATTGAACGTTTCCCCAGAAGAGAAGTTCGACACCTACCTACTGTTGCTACGCTCGACTGATGACCGCGACCTCATCGCCCCCGCACACACTGCTGCCAAAGCCATCGCCGACGAAGCTCGCCGCGCCCAAGCTTTGCTAGACATCATCAAAGAGATCGATTATCTCTCGCAACCAAAAATTTAGAAAATAGATTCTAGATTTTAGATTCTAGAATGATAACAAAATAGACCGTCAATCTGCGGTCTATTTTTATATGTTCGTTATGACGCCACATCGATTGCTCGCCAGTTCTCCCAATCTAGCGAAACAACACGTCAATCCGAGTGCTATGAATTTGACTTATATAACTCTTTATGTCAATATATCAACACATTATGTCAGAGCGTTTATTAGAGGAGCGTAGCGAGAGCTACCCTAGCCCAGAAAATATTGCATTTGCTGCTCAATTAGAGTTAGCTATGAAGCGCGTCGAAGCACAAGGCGACTATACTCTAGACGTTCATCAGATATCTGCACTCGAAGCTATAGCACATGCTGTACTTGACGGAAATACGACTGGTTACGTCGAAATGGCAACTAGCACTGGCAAAACTGTTATCGAATCTTTGGTTGTAGCGGCAGCAGCAAAAGCTGGCAAGCGAGTCCTCATACTCGCTCCAACTCTCTCTATCGCTGAACAACTAGATGGCCGCAAGACAAGATCAACTGGACTTGCTAGATTTACAGATCTACTCAAAGACCCCAGTCAAGTACGTCGGCATTTCGGTACAAATCGAGGCAATAAAAGCGCACAGATAGTAGTATCAACCTACAGCGGTTTCGTTAATGATCTGGACAGAGGCAGCAATACACTCGGAGATTTTGACATTATTGTGGCAGACGAGTGCCATCACAGCCTGGGCCCAAAGACTTCTGCAGCACTAGACAGTGCCTATCCTGGTGCGATAAAGCTCGGATTTACAGCAATGCCAGACTACGCGACCAATCGTAAGTCTGACATGGTTTATGGAAAATCTCTCTTTGAATTCTCCATAACCGAAGCTATAGAATCTGGCAGGACATCTGCCGTACGAGCATTGGTGATCGAAACCGACCAACCGCTAAAACTTACGGCACCAGGAGAGCGCATCACCGAGCAAGAACTAGCAGCATTGATATACAACAGCGAAAGAAATGGCATCGCCTTTCAGATGGCGCACGATCTAGTTGCCGATGGTAGGCAAGGAATTATTGCCTGCATCCCAGGTGAGCAAAATCTCCATGCACAACTCCTGGCGCAGTTACTCAACAATCCACAACCAGACGGAACTACTATTAAGGCGTCCGATGTCGGATCACACCTGAGTAACGACGAGCAAGCTTTGCGACTCGCGGCCTTCCAGAGAGGCGAAATCGACGTACTGACATTTACTCGCACCATTGCCGAGGGATGGGATAGTAAAAACGCCAGTTTCTGCCTATCGATGCAGCCAACCGCCTCTGAAGTTCTGAAAAAACAACTACTCGGACGAATACTTCGCAGAAATCCTGATAGCCGCGAGAGTATTTTTGTTGATTTCGTTGACAAGTTAACTGGGCTACCAAAACACGTCTATACCGCCCTGCACGCTCTCGGTATCGAAGAAGTCGATTTCAACAGAGTACTACATAGAACAGAGCCTCATGATAATGAAGCGCCCTACGTACCGACCAGATTTGTTCTGCCGTCATTTAGCGAAAACATTATGAAAAGGCTGATGGGCTTTCGCGGCAAACTCATCGACGATGTCTTGAAGCGACAGAGAGACAATATTTCGCCCGAAGATGCACTATATGCAAAATGGGAGAAGATTCTGGCGAGCGAAGGAATGCCCGCGGAATTACCTGCGAATATAGCCTTGACCCCAGAATTATCTGCCAGATATGATGCCGCCGTCCAAACAGCAGGGTTAGAGCCTAACGCGAGTCAAAGAGAAATCATCGAAACTTTAAATGAAGCTAGATTTCCAAAAAGGCTTATTAAATTCCTAGGTATATACGCGTCACAAGTTGATGCCGACCTTGACCCTATCGACACGGACAGCAGACACGATCCGAAAGAAGTCTCGAGGGTCAGCAGGATAGGACGTGCTGTACGGTCAGTCCTTGAAACTCTAGATGAACGAACAATAGACGTCCTCAACACATACTACAGCGACGAGTCTGACGGTACTCAGATAACAGAACAGCTTGCAGCAAAATATGGTCTAAGCCGTCAAAGAATCCACCAAATCAGAAGAATTGGACTAAGCCGACTACAACAGCCATTCCGGTCAGCCTATTTAAAAGCTCAAGCTGGCGTAAATATTGACGCGCTTGATGGAATACTATCGGACGGCCCGCCACCATTGCCTACCACAAAACGACAACAGCTTGACCAATTTAGAGTTCACGCCCTCCGGCCCATCACGACCGATGAACAGAGTTCGATATTCGGTTACAAACCGATTAACTTTGACAGATACAAACAGAGCTACTTCGAGGCACTAAGTATTGCTGCTAATTACCCCGAGGCAGAGCTATGGCGTGCCATTGGACACCGCTACGAACAGCTCGTCGATCTAACGAACGAAACCAACTATCGTATACGCACGATCTACACCGATATAGCGAAGGTAATACGAGATAAGATCGGCGATGAGGATATGCTAATGATCGGCTACTTTGCGTTTAAAGTAGACCTCACAGAAGACACCGAATGTCTGATGGTGGCGAAAAAGATCATGGAAGACTTCGACGACCACCACAAACTACACGGCACGCTCGAACCTCTCTATTCACAGATTGATGAACTTCAGCTAGAGATAGCTAGGTACAGACGCCTCATACATATCGCATCTGTCATGGACATGGAATACCCGCGACCAATATCAGACAATTAAAGCCCCTGAGCGCTCTGGTGGCTACAGGCCGCTCCACATCGCCTCAAAGAGCGACCTCTGAACTCTGGCTATGCCGGGGTTATCGATAATGATACCGCTGGTATGCTTGTATTTATCAACCGTTGCGATCGCAACTTTGCTACCATAGATCAGCGTATAGCATCCTTCGTCCATGCCTCCGCCTGGCATTAAACGCCTCTCGGCTAGGTCGGCCTCTTTGGTCAGAGGCTTACCGAGTCCAATGACCCTTACCGATAAACCCTGTTTTATGCGTTCCCGAGTAAAATTACGGAAACTGTTATAGAGATACTCACTAACACGAGGCGACGATATCGAATAATATTCGCAGAAACCATCGCGACGAGCCGTGGTCAATATATCCCGTAGTATTGCAGCTAATCCCTCATCGCCGTCATAAAAACTGGCGAACTGAAACACGCCCGCATCTGCCCTGCTAGGTACCATTGCCTTGATATAGCTATCGACATCAGCGTGCAGATCGCTGAGATCGCGTCGGCGGTCGTTTATCAACTCGTGCAAAACCTCTGGGTCTTGTGCGCTAAATCTAGCCTGCTTACCCCTCTCGACGTATGTAACTAGTCCAGCTGAACGCAGAGCTTTGATCGATTCATAAACACTGCCTCTGTTGACACCAGTCTGTTCGGCGATATTCCTGATCGAGCTATCGGGCATGGTTAGCAGCGCTTCGTATATCCTCTTGTCACGTCGGCTCAGGCCAATTAGTTCGATATTCATAACTAAATACACTTTAACACATAAATAGTCATAAAAATCGTCAAAAATAAACAGCCATTTTAGCTATAAAAATCGATTGCATGGCTACATAATCTCACCTGCAAATCAATCGAAAGGAAGACTATGACAAATGTATCATTTTATCCACGCGAATCTTGGACCCCTGGACGAGAGGCCGTCCAAGTCACCACCAGTGCCTCGCCCTACGAAGCAATCGCCCGCACCTCGGCACTAGGCATGGCGCTCTACGGAGCGACAGAAGCCCTCGACATCCTAGCCTACCCTGCATCGAATGGAGTCGTTTTCGAAGGCAATATCGCCATTATCGACGCTAACCTGCCCCGACTTCACGAAGACGCAGAAAGTATCGCCCTCGACGCCCTCAGAACATGCAGTTATGGAGCCGACAAGGCAGGCGGACTCTCATATCTCACCTCGCTCGTTAGTCGTGTCGGTGCGCCATTAGAGGAAGGTCGCGATGGATTCCGCCCACGGATGATACAATCCGTCTCGGCTTTCGCGCAAGAAACAACCTGGGATGGCTGTCTTGTTCATAGATACGGCAGACCTTACCAGCCACCCATAGACCACCGCGTCGAAACTGCCGTCAATGACGTTCGCTGGCACGCGTCAGAATACGAGACGACCAAGAAAGTTATAGATCTGCCGGTCGAACTGGAGCAATTCTTTAAACAAATTGCCGAGCTAGATGGGCTAGCCAACGCCAAGCTAGCTATGACAGCTGCTCTGAAATACTACCGGGAGCTACGAATAACCGACCCCGATCTCGATATGAAAATTGACGTGTATAAAAGTGCGAGAAAGTATCGTTCAGCGAGAAGTAGAACTAACGGACGATCGTAGCTCTCCTGTTTACATCATTCCCATGCCACCGGGCATGCCAGTGGTTGAGGCTTCCTTCTCCGGTACTTCAACGATTAGTGCACCCATGGTTGCAGCAGTCGAAGCGATCGAAACGGCGTTTTGAACGGCTTGTTTCGTGACACGAGCTGGGTCGATAACGCCTGCCTTTTTAACGTCGATCAGGCCAGTCTTTGGATTCATAACATCCACACCAAAACCAGGTTTTGCAGCCTCTACCTGGGCTAGCAACGCTTCGCTATTTAGCCCGGCATTTGCTGTAATCTGGAGGAATGGCTGTTTCAAGGCATCCTTTAGGATCTGACGACCAGCACTGATGCTATCGGCGCCAGCAACTTTGATCTCGGTAGAAAGATTAACGAGTGTTACGCCACCGCCAGCAACGATACCTTCGGCTAGCGCCGCCTTGGTCGCAGCGACAGCGTCGTCAACGCGGAATTTCTTTTCATCGATCTCGGTTTCTGTAGCGCCACCGACTTTGATAACGGCAACTTTGCCACTGAGGGCCGCTGCACGTTTTTCGTACTGTTCTTTGTCGTACTCGCTACTAGCATTTTCAGCCTGAGCTACGATCTGCGTGATACGAGATTTGACATCAGTAGATTTACCGGCTCCTTCGATGATAGTCGTTTCGTCTTTGCCGACGATAACCTTGCGAGCCGAACCTAGAACTTCTAGGCTAGCGTTTTCAAACGTCAGACCCATTTCCTCAGATATAACGGTTGCACCGGTCAAAACAGCGATGTCTTGCAAAATCTCTTTACGGCGATCGCCATAGGCGGGAGCTTTGACGGCAACGGTATTGAACACGCCCTTTAGTTTGTTGAGTACTAGGATACTGAGCGCCTCGCCTTCAACCTCGTCGGCGATCAGGACGACGTCTTTTTTGCCTGATTGAGCCAGCTTTTCTAGCATTGGTAGAAACTCTTGAACCGAACTAATCTTTTTATCTGTTATCAGGATAGCAGGCTTATCATAAACCGCTTCCTGACGGCCGGCATCGGTAACGAAAAACGGACTAACCCAACCCTTGTCTAGACTAAAACCTTCGACAACTTCGGCCTCGAGCTCGAGACCTTGACCGGCTTCGACGGTTACAACTCCGTCTTTGCCAACCTTTTCGATAACGTTAGCGATCAGTTTTCCGATCTCGCTATCACCTGCCGATATCGTCGCGACTTCTGCTACGCGTTCGGTGTTGCCTTCAACGCTTTCAGCTAGGCTATCGAGTTTTTTGATAACTTCCGCTCCAGCCGATTCGATGCCTTTACGGAGCTCCTGTGGATTGTGACCGGCTGCGATCAGACGATTGGCTTCCTTTAGAATGCTATAGGTCAAGACAGTCACAGTAGTCGTACCGTCACCGGCAACTTTATTTAGTTTGCTAGCAGCCTGTTTGATCAGCTCGGCACCAACTTTGTAGCCGAGAGTCTCGTCGTCCTTTTCCGGTAGATCCATGGCCTCGGCGACAGTTACACCGTCATGAGTGACTGTTGGGCCGCCATAGCCTTTTGCGATTACAACATTACGACCCTTTGGACCAAACGTTACTTTTACAGCGTCGTAGAGGGCCTTTGCCCCGCCGAGTACGCGCGTACGCGCATCATCATCATAAAAAACTTTCTTTGCCATGAGTGTCTCCTTTGGAGACAGATGCTAGATTCTGGATTCTAGATACTAGAATGAACCGAGACCCGTCTCAATGTTAGTTAAATTTTTAAGCATATTCTCTAGAATCTAGAGTCTAGAATCTAGAGTCTTTCTAAGCGACCGTCCCCAAAATATCTTCTTCTTTAACGATCAGATACTCTTTGTCGTCGAACTTGAACTCACTAGTGTATCCGTTATACAGGATACGGTCACCCTTTTTGACGGATTTGACATCCGGGCCAACAGCCTCAACGCTAAAAACAGCTGTTTTTTCCTTTGAATTATCTGGTAGATAAAGTCCACTGGTAGTTTTCTCGGCGGCTTGCTCACGAACTGCCACCACCCTATCACCTAGCGGTTTGATCGGTGTACTCATCAATTGATCCTCCGTTTAATTACTTTCGTGTATCTATATTAGCCAAAAAAATTAGCACTTGCAAGTGCCGAGTGCTAATATTTTCCAAACATCATCAAAGTAAACAGAGTCAGATTAGAATAATATACGTCTACATAGTTGACACCTCGTGTCAACAGATGTAATATCTAACACATCGCCTTTCACCGTGAATTGCGACAGATCAGGAAGGAAGCACAGCCTATGTGCCTCAACAACAGCACCTGCTCCATCACCAAGGCCATCGTCGACGTCAACCCGTTCAGGGACGTCGCGCAGGCGATCGGCGTCGGCCGGTACTTGAAGCCGAACGGCTACGGGGAATGGGACGGACCCTGCGCGTTCAAGAAGGCCCTCGAGGAGATCGTCGAAGACCTCACCGAGAGGCGCGTGGAGCTCGGCATCAGCGTTGACCCGGCGGCACTCGCAGAACACGTGATCGACGCTGCGAAGGAATGCGGCCGGCTGGCCTACCCCGCAGGCATACTGCAACCCGCCTGATCGAAACCTCCCCGCCTGCGCACATCAGCGCCGGCGGGGAGGCAGATCAAATACTTGATAGACGCTACTGATAGCGTCTTTGTTTTTGCCCAGATACTATATGTCCAATATCATTGACACACTTCTCTAACAGATGTAATATTTGACTCATTGCTTTATCGGACGATGGCCGTCCGATGTTCGCCTTGCGAACAGCAATGATCAGGAGGTCAGAGATGACAGATCCAGCAGCAGCAATCAGGTTGGCCGCGGCGATCGAACGCTACACCAAGTTCGACGGACCGCTCGGCCGGAGGATCTGGTTGTGCAACACTGGTCCAAACTTTTGCGTGAAAACGATTGCGTTCGTCGAGTCAATCGCCGAGACATTCCATCGTTTCCGCGAGCAGCTCGGACTGTCCGCTGCGCTCGAACGCGCCGGCGATGACGCAAGTGAGCAGATCGCAGCCCTGATGGCCGCCATACAGATTCGCGGACGCGAGTCCTACCTGGCCATCGCCGAGACCTGATCAACAAAGTCCCAGCTCGCACATCCGATAGTGTGCGAGCTGGGCACACCACCTGACAAAAAATAAATGCGCTCTCGTTGGCGCCTTTTTAGTATGATTTCGTCGAGACACTAATCTCTACTAACGTAAAGAGACAAAGTTCTATCAGATTCCGCCATGGTCTCGGTACCATTCACCTCAAGTCTAGCACTATATACATTCACTGGCGCCTTATCATCATCAGCTGTGTGGTGCTCAGTAACGCGACCAGTCAAGTAGGGTATGCCGTACAGGCCAACAATATTATCAACCAAAAAATCAACCTTTCCTTCTTCTGCCACGTCTCCGCGTCGAATTGCAAGCTCATCTAAGTCAGAGGCTATAACTATCAGCCCAAGCGCCATACCCGCGAGATCACGATTACGTATCGTACTCGTAAGCTCAGTTTGATTAGCGGGTTTTATAACATCATATTTACGCATAACAACCTATACTATACAGCTCTTACTCGCATATTAACACTATCCAACATGTCATCTAACATATCCTGATAATAGGGCACTTCCCGATTTATTAACTCATCTGGAAGTGACAGCTTGTCTCCAAAATCTTCAGTAGTAAAGCCAGACCAAATGGCGCGCATATTGACATCTCTCATCATTCGATTGGCATATGCCGCATCTGCCTCACTAGACTTAACGTCTAGATACAGCTCTTCTCCTTTATATGTCACAACACGGTCAATATGGCGCAACTCCTGAGAAACTGTCGCCTTCTGAACATCCTCTACTCCATCAATAAGCCACAGCACCTTCTCGGCGTTAATCTCATTCCTGAAACCATGGATAACTATTCGACACTCCCTATCAAGTACGCTAACGCCACTAGTATCAGCTAGAGAGTTCATAGCAGCACCCTTAATAAACTTCATTAAATCTGACAAACGAACATTAGGTGCCATTTCAATAATCTCACCTATCGTATGATTAAATGGCATTATCTGCCGCAACAATGCGCCAGCCTGTGTAGGATGCAAATTGACTTTATTAAGTTTAGTCTGAACATCAATGAATTGGGGTATCAAACCTATCAGGCGCTCCTGCAAGACATCAAGTGTAGCAAAACCGCCATGTTCCTCGGTGAACTTATTAGCGGAACAAAGCGCCGCATCAGACAAAGCTAGTTCGAAGCCTTTACGGCCGAGCTGAGGACCGAGGCCTTTGTTGCTGTCAATGAACTCGTCAGTCTTAACAAGACGGTCAATTACAAGACGCGGGTCTGTAAGTCCAGGATGCTTAGGAATTGGCATAAATATTTCTCAACTTGTTACCTGTTTATTTTGTTATGTATTACATAATATATTATACATAAAATAGACAGAATGTCAATAAGCTAGTGCTTATACTTTTCGGATTCTTCGGCGAATCGTCTCAACGGTCTTCGTCTTTAAATACCCGACCCTATCAACAACCAAATCATGTGCCGGTAGATAACGCAGTTCGTCTACGCCAAAGCCGCGTTTGAACACACTAACACCGTAAAAGCGGTGTTTTGTGTCGTCTTCGTCAACTATTCCCCAAAAGTTATAGCGCTTTATACCACGCTCGCGGGCGTCGCGCATGGCTTGCATATGGAGTAATGGCGCACCAGACAACTGCGTTCCGAGTTCTGTACTAACTCCATAGTGATATGATGCTTCATTACCATAAAAAATCATAAAATTCTGCGCCAATACCTCGCCCTGATAACGTGCCGTGTACAAAACGGCGCTGCCAGTTTCCGCGAATGCAGCAAACTGTTTGGTCAAGAAATCTTCGGAAAACGCCACAAACTGATGTCGGCCAGCCGTTTGCAACTGGATCTGGTAGAATTCCTTCATCGCAGCAGGATCAGTTGTAGCCTCAACCAAAATGTCATTTTTGGCAGCCTTTCGC
>JBARQK010000027.1:0-6294 GCA_049643705.1 Saccharimonadaceae bacterium (SeqCode)
ATTTCTACCCTGATCTACCAAAGGGTTATCAAACTACTCAGATGTATCAGCCAATCATATTGGCCGGTTACGTCGATGTTCCGCTAGAAGACGGATCGTTAGTTAGAGTTCGTGTTCATCACGCTCACATGGAGGAGGATGCCGGTAAGCTGACGCATTATGGTGATCATAGTCTCGTCGATCTAAACCGTGCCGGAACGCCACTCATCGAGATCGTTTCCGAACCAGACATTCATTCGGCAGCCGCAGCTAAAGCATACGCCACAGAGCTCTATCGACTGATGACCTATGCAGGTGTAACGCACGGCGATCTCTACCACGGTAATATGCGTTTTGATGTCAACATATCGATTGCGCCAAAAGGTGCTGCCGAACTAGGAAAACGCGCTGAAGTCAAAAACCTGAACTCATTTAGATCCGTTGAACGGGCAGCTGAATACGAATTCCGGCGCCAGGTAGAGTTGATCGAAAAGGGCGAGCGAGTCGTTCAGGAGACTAGGGGCTGGGACGATGCCAAACAGCGCACGTCGAGTCAGCGCAGCAAGGAAGACGCCCAGGATTACAGATATATGCCAGATGCCGACATCCCACCGATCGTTTTGTCTAGCGAGGAGATTGCGTCGATCCAGGCTGAAGTTCCGGCATTGCCGAGCGAGTATCGTGCCAAGTGGGCCAACCTTGCACTAGACAAGTCAGTCGTCAATTCTCTACTAGCAAAGCGTCAATACGCTGAGCTTATCGGTAGTATTCAGGACATTGCTGGTGACAGCGCTGCAAAGCGCGTTGCGCACTGGTTCGCGAGTGCCCTCAGTCTAGGGTCTGACGATAGTGAAACGAACACTGGTATCGTACTGACAGATAACGCGGTCCAGGACCTGACAATACTGGCGACGATGACCGAGGCAAACGAGATTTCTAGTACTGCCGCCAAAGAGATATTTAATGACCTAGTTTCTGGTGTAACCGATCCTAGGGCGATTGCCGAAAGCAAGAACTTGCTCCAAGTCAGTGACGAGGGATCCGTGGCAGCAGTTGTTGACGAGGTATTAGCCGACCCCGCTAGCGCTAGAGCTATCGAGGACATTCGTGCAGGAAACGATAAAGCAATCGGTTATTTAGTTGGACAGATCATGAAAAAGTCAGCCGGTAAGGCAAATCCCGCACTAGCTCAGAAGTTAATCAAAGAAAGGATATAAAAATGTTGAGACAGCCAACCAAGGCGATTATTTGTGCCGCAGGACTCGGAACCCGCTTTTTGCCACAAACCAAGGCAATGCCAAAAGAAATGCTACCGATAATCGACAAGCCAGTCATACAAATGATCGTCGAGGAATGTGTCGCCGCTGGCGTGACCGATATAATCATGGTCACAGGCGCAACCAAGCGTCCGATTGAGGACCACTTTGACAGATCTGATGAACTGGAAGCCGAACTTCGAGAAAAGGGCAAAGACCAAAAGGCTGATGAGATACGCAAAATAGCTGAACTGGCTAACTTTATCTATGTCCGGCAAAAAGGAACGCCAAAGGGTAACGCACGTCCTATTCTCAATGCGCAACATCTGATTAACAACGACGAGCCATTCTTTGTATTTTTCCCAGACGACTTCTTTCGTAGTGAAGTGCCTAGGGCTGTGCAACTTTTGAACGCGTATAACAAAACAGGCAAATCTGTCATATCACTGACTCGTGTTAACAAAAAGGACGCCGATAAATATGGCATGGTGGCCGTTAGTGACGATTTGGGAGGCGGCACCTTCAAACTAACTCAACTAGTCGAGAAGCCAGGAGAAGCAAATACGCCTAGTGACCTGGCTACAGTTAGTGGATTTTTACTAACACCAAATGTTCTGCCAGTTCTGGCTAGGGAAATCGTTGATAAGTCAGGAGAGATCACACTATCTATACATTTAAATATGCTCGCTCAAGAAGACGAGATATACGGGCAGATCATTGAAGGAATCTGGCACGACGCCGGTGATCCACTGAAATATCTAAAAGCTGTAGTTGATATAGCACTTGAGGACAAGCGCTACGCTGAGGAATTTGGTGATTTTCTGAAAAAGCGTATTAGCTAGGCGTATCGCATCTGGTGAGATTTAGAGTATAATCTAAACTGTACAAACAATAAAAAACAGGAGATGCACATGGACTGGGCTCCGCAAGCATTAGTAATCATCTTGTCGATCGCGTTAGCCATCTTTTTGGTTCTAGCCATCGTACTAGCTGCAATGCTTATCAAGGTTACGAGACAGATCAGGCGCGTGACTGATACAGCAGAAAAGACGGTTGAAAACGTCAGTAATACCGTATCAAATATTACTAAATTTGTATCACCAACCATCATGGGCAAGGTTGTGATGAAATTTATTAAAGAACTAACGAAGAAATAAGGAGAATATTATGTCAAAAGGTAAATTCGCCATAGGTGCACTAGTTGGTGCCGTCGCAGGCGCAATCGCAGGTGTATTAACTGCTCCAAAATCAGGTAAGGAAACTCGCGCTGATATCAAGAAAAAGGCCGAAGAGATCAAAACTACAGCTGAGAAAAAGGCTGGTGAAGTAAAGACCCAGGCTGATAAAGTCGTCAAAGACGTCCAGGAAAAGGCTGAAGATTTCAAAGAGCGCAGTGAACGGGCTATCGAGAGTGCTAAAGAAGAATTCAATAAATCTAAATAAATAGTTATTTAGGTTGATCCAGAGAGCCGCATGCCAGAAAGCTGTGCGGTTCTTTGCTATAATGATAAACATGAGCGAAACAAAATCCAAAAAAACAAAGAAAAGATCAGTTGCCATGGAGAATGATGCCAGAAAGGGTATCCTCGAGGATTTATTCTATGATTTTAGCCGTTCCAAGGCAAAGGTTTACCATATTAACTTTGTCCGCGGTATTTTCTTTGGTCTCGGTAGTGTTCTCGGCGGAACCATCGTCGTCGCCGTCGTTATATGGCTACTCGGACAATTTAGTGACATATTCCCGCCAATAGCGGATTTTATCAATCGTCTGATCGATACTATGCAAGCTAGGGGAGAGTGATTTCGGGTCTTCGGGCTCGATTGACGCTATAATAGATATTGAATATGGGAGCAAAGCCTACAACCACGAATCTTGTGGCGTCTGACTATGTGCATCTGCACAATCATACACACCACAGCCTTTTGGACGGTCTGACAAAGATACCGGAGCTCGTCCAGCGCGTCAAGGAGCATGGTATGCAGGCTGTTGCTATGACAGACCACGGCAATATGTCGGGGGCGATCGAGTTCTATAAAGCCTGTAAAGCCGAGGGCATAAAACCGATTATTGGTATGGAAGCCTACGTAGCGGCGCGATCACGCACCGACCGTGACCCGGCCAAAGACAAGGCGCGCTATCACCTGATTATTCTCGCCATGAACCATACTGGCTATCAGAATCTAATGCAACTTTCTAGTAAAGCGAACTTAGAGGGTATGTATTACAAGCCTCGCATTGACCATGAGTTGTTAGAAAAATATAACGAAGGTCTGATCATTCTGAGCGCTTGTGCTAGTGGTGAGATCGGCGAGAACATGCGTTCAAATAACTACGCTCAGGCAAAGCGCGTAGCCGAGTGGTACAAATCTGTCTTTGGTGACCGGTACTATCTCGAGCTGCAAGATCATGGCCACTATGAGGCGCCGAAGGCTTGGGCAGTTCAGGTCGAAATCAACAAACAAATCGAAAAACTGGCCGAGGAACTATCGATCGAGATGGTCGTGACGAGTGATGCGCACTATATCGACCACGCCGATCAAAAAGCACACGAGATCTTGCTGTGTGTCGGAACTGCAGCCTTTCTGAGCGACAAGGACCGCATGAGCCTAGAGGATTTCGACCTACACGTAACCGATCCAGCCGAGATTATTGAACGATGGAGTAAAACAAATCCTCGCGCTGTCGCCAACACAAAGCTGATCGCTGATCGCTGTGATCTAGAACTTGAGCTCGGTCGCATATTGATCCCGAAGTTTCCAGTGCCAGAGGGTGAGACAGAAAAAACATATCTAGATAAACTGGTCTTTCGAGGTCTCGCCAGGCGCTATAATGGCAAATCTCGCGAGGATGTTGAGAACCTGATGCCAGATGATATTCGTCCTATTTTGAGCCCGGCAGTGCTGCAGCGAATCGATATGGAGCTTGAGGTCTGTAATCGTATGGGCTACAACGGCTATTTCCTCATCGTCCAGGATTTTATCAACTGGGGCAAGGATCAAGGTATTGTTTTTGGTCCAGGTCGCGGTTCGGCTGCCGGTTCGATATTGGCTTATTCGCTGCGCATTACCGAACTTGACCCGCTCGAATATGACTTGCTCTTTGAGCGCTTTTTAAATCCAGATCGTATATCAATGCCCGATATCGATATTGATATTCAGGATACGCGCCGTGACGAAGTTATTCAGTACTGTACCGAAAAATATGGCCAAAATCGCGTGGCGAACATCGTAACATTTGGTCGGATGGCAGCGCGTGCCGCCGTCCGCGACGTGGCGCGCGTTCTGCAGGTCCCATATGCCGAAGCCGACCGCCTGAGCAAAATGATACCGCCACCAGTTCAGGGGCGTCACATACCACTAAAAGTCAGCCTGCAAAACGATGCCGATCTAAAAAAAGAATACGAGACCAGTCCAGTAGCTAAAGAAGTGTTTGATTATGCTGTTCGACTAGAGGGAACGATCCGATCACACGGCGTCCACGCGGCCGGTGTCGTTATCGCACCAGATGATATCGTCAAATACGTTCCGTTAGAAATGGCCCAGAAAGGCGTTATCGCAACCCAATATCCGATGTATCCTGTCGAAGAAATCGGTCTGCTAAAAATGGACTTCTTGGGTCTATCGAACCTGTCGATTATCAAAAATGCACTTCGTATCATCAAAAAAGTATACAAAAACGATATCGATCTCGGCACCCTGCCACTGGATGACAAGCAGACATACGAACTATTTCAGCGCGGCGATACAACAGGCGTCTTCCAGCTCGAGTCGGCTGGTATGAAACGTTATCTAAAGGAACTAAAGCCGAGTGTTTTCGATGACATCATCGCCATGGTGGCGCTTTATCGTCCAGGACCAATGCAGTTTATTGATAGTTTCATCAAACGAAAGCACGGCGAAGAACCGATCACTTATCTACATGAAGGTATGCGTAATTCGCTACAGAACACTTACGGTATCCTCGTTTACCAGGAACAGTTTATGCAGATCAGCAAGGAATGGTGCGGATTTACTGGTGGTCAGGCTGATACATTGCGTAAGGCCGTTGGTAAAAAGAATATTGAGATGATGCAAAAGGTCAAACCGGAGTTTGTTGCAGGGGCCGTATCTCATGGTGGTGCTACCAAGGAAATGGCCGAAAAATTCTGGGATCAGCTCGAAGAGTTCGCTAACTATTGTTTCAACAAATCTCACGCTGCTTGCTATGGCTTGATCTCTTACTGGACGGCTTACCTGAAAGCGCACTATCCTGATGCATTTATGGCTGCTGTTATGACGAGTGACCAAGGCGATTTGGACCGATTAGCTATCGAGATTAACGAGTGTAATCACATGGGCCTTCAGGTTCAAGCGCCTGACGTCAACGAGTCATTTGTCGAGTTCGCTGTGGTTCCCGGTGAGAATCAGATCCGTTTCGGCATGGCAGCAGTCAAGGGTGTTGGAGTTGGCGCTGTCGAAGAAATTTTGCGCGCACGTGATGACGGAAAGTTCACATCGATCGAGGATTTTGCAAAACGCGTTTCAACCAGCAGGGTTAACCGTAGAGTTTACGAAGCATTGATCAAAACTGGCGGGTTTGACAGTATGGGAAATCGCTCCGACCTGTTATTTAATCTCGAAAATCTCATGAGTTTTGCTAGTAAACTGCAAAAAGAAGCACTGAGTGGCCAGGTTGATCTATTTGGCGCTATGGTGGAGGTTTCGCCTAGCATCCAACCTACGATCGAACTATTGCCAGCCCCAGTTCAATACACCGAAAAAGAGCAACTGACTTGGGAGCGCGAGCTACTGGGTCTGTTTGTGTCATCGCATCCGCTCGATCACTACGACGCATATTTTGAGGAAAATACAGTATCTCTCGCCGATATCGGCCAGGAACTAGATGGCCGCAAGGTTACTGTCGGTGGTCTGATAACTACTTCGCGTATGATTGTGACGAAGAATGGCGGCAAGATGTCATTTGTTGGTATCGAGGATAAACTCGGTGAAGGTGAGATCATAGTTTTTCCGAAACTATACGAAGAGATTGGCAGTCAACTAGCCCAGGACATGGTTATAA
>JBARQK010000028.1:0-6888 GCA_049643705.1 Saccharimonadaceae bacterium (SeqCode)
CGCCAATATCATACCGCCGCCTATGCCCTGCAGCGCGCGCCAAGCAATCAACCACTCAACTGTCGGCGACAGGCCACTGAGAAGCGAACCGACAGAGAATATGCTTACCCCCGCTATCAGGATAATGCGCCTACCGTACATATCAGACAGCTTACCGGCAAGCGGCACCATGATTGTGCTCGTCAACATATATGCAGTGACGATAAAGCCTAGGCTAGAGAAGCTATTGAACTCTTTTGCTATAGCTCCCAGTGCGGTGGCGATGATAGTTTGGTCAAGCGCGACTAGGAACAACCCGCTCATAACAGCGATCATGACAATTATCTTTTGCTTTGTTGAGATTTTATGTAACATACTTACCTCCTAGCGTTTTTTGATAAAATAATACACAACGCCAGCCGAAACACCGACGCTAACACCAGCGATCACCCAAAACATATACGGATAGTCCATGCCCGGCAGATTAACATTCATGCCAAATAGTCCGGCCAACATAGTCGGAATAGTTAGCGCAAGAGTAGCAACTGTCAGGATACGCATCGTCTCGTTTAGCCTAGTGTCCATAACGGCACGGTACGAGTCGCGGACGTTTGTCATGGTGCGCAACAGACTCTTACAGCGCGACATGACTTGTTCGAGGTCAATCGATAGATCCTCCACTAGATCGGTGTCATCTTCGCCAAGTTTTAAGATCCTACCGCCAAGTAACTTTTCAACGGCAACATTCATAGGGATCAAAGCATCTAGGTAATCGTTCAGCTTGCGCTCATACTCCGTAAAAGTCGCGATATCGCGTGAATGAAGACCGATAACGTCAGATGTCAGTGCACGCATCTGTCGATTGATCGCTGCAACACGGGAATCGTATTGGCGCACAATCATATCAACCATTAGTAAAAATAGCTGGTTCTGATTGTTGCTGGCAACACGAGTTTTGTCGATAAAAGGCTGCCACAGTCGGCCCAGGGGGTCACGACTGATCGTTATAATGCTATCGGAACCCAGAACAAACATGATCGGCGTTGTAAAACTGTTAAATGCGTCGCCAACGTCCGGTACGCGAGTAATAAAATAAGTATGATCGTCTTCCTGATCAACACGCGGCACCTCGTGAGGGTCGAGCGCGTCACTGATGATGTCGGCGTCCAGACCCCAGCCAACAATTTCGGATAATTCATCATCGCTAGGCTTCTCGCAGCGTATCCATGATGCTGAAGCCGCGCCACCGCGCTGCCTGACGCTCAATTCACCGGATTTTGATGTTAGATATTCAATCACCTCTTTATCTTAACAACAAATAGCTCAACATGACAGGCTCGAATGTCGTGCGTCAGTATTTTTAGTTATATAAAGACTACCACTAAAGCGAGTAGCAGAATGGCGACAACAACCACTACCAGCTCCAATGCCGTGAAGCCGGCGTCTAAGCTGAGTTCCCTATCTAGAGATTTTTTCATTTCTAAGTATAAATATAGCACTATTTTGGTATACTTAACATAAGAGTTATGACTATATTTTCCAGAGGAAGAGTTAGGAAAAATCACCTAGCTATGCGCGCTAGCTTGTTTGGCCTGGCGACTTTTCTGACAATTAGTTTAGTCGCACCAGCCGCGTACGCCATCATAACACCTATCTCACAGAGCTATGCAGCCGATAAATTGTTAACGATCGGCTCAATTGCCAGCCTGGTAGAGAATACGTCTGATCGCGTTGAGCTTTCCAACAACAATAACGCCGAAAATGTTTTGGGTGTCGTTATAAGTCCCGATAGTTCGCTACTGTCGGTCTCGAACGGAGCTAATACGAAGGTACAGATAGCAACAGCCGGAACTCTACAGGTACTAGTGTCCGATATCAATGGGCCGATCCAACGAGGCGACCACATAACCGCATCGCCTATCGATGGTGTCGGCATGAAAGCCACCAGCAATGTGCGTGTTGTCGGCGTCGCACAAAGCGACCTATCCGGCGGCAACAAACAGACCTACAAAGACAAAGAAGGCAAAGAACAGTCTGTCACACTGAGCGAAATACCTGTCCTAGTCAGCGTCGCCTACTATTTCAAGGAACCGGACAAGACGATCATCCCAGCGACTGTTCAAAATGTCGCAAACGCCCTAGCCGGCCGTAATGTGAGCACGACACCAATCCTCGTCAGTCTGGCGATATTTATCGTAACTATTATCGTCGTCGTCATCATTATCTACTCGATGGTTCGCAACGGCATCATATCAGTAGGCCGTAATCCCCTCAGTCAATCTGCAGTTTATCGCAACGTCATCCAGATGTCCGCGCTGGTACTGACCATCCTAGGCATAGCTATGGCGGCAATTTATCTAGTCTTAACAAAGATGTAACTTGGTGGACGATATTTTACTCCAAATATTCCTAGTCATTAACCTCCTGCTCATCGGAGGCATGGGTGCGGTGGCCATTCAGCATGCTATCGCTCACTATGGACCAAAGCGAGAAAAGCCGAAACAGGTAGCCAGCCTGCCGCCCGTAGTTCGCGAGCGAATGCTACGTTCATCTGCCCACAAGTTCCAGACCGCTATCGATCATTCGGCGGTCGAACTGGAAAGTGACCTAAAATCAGCTTCGGGAGAGCTAACCAAACTACTAGAGCGTTTTGGTGCCGATATCCTGGACGACGAGATGAAGCTGTTCCGTGATCGACTAGTCCAGATCAGGCAAAAGACCGAAACGACAATCGGTGATTCAGAATCAGAACTGTCAGCCCAGCAAGCAAAGCTCGAAGCAGAACTAGCCGAACGGCAAGTACGATTTGAAGCAAAGTTGAACGAAGTACAGTCAAAACTAGAGACCAGTCTAGCTGAACGCCAAGCAGAGCTAGACAAGAGCTTAACCGAACGAAAAGCCACCCTAGAGGCACAAATGAATGGTGAGATTGCCGCCGAAAAAGAACGACTGATTACTCAGATCGACACAAAGCTATCGGACGCTATCGCATCATTTTTGATAGAGACTATGCAGCACGAAGTTGACCTGGGGGCGCAAGAGAAATACCTGCTGGTTATGTTAGAGGAACACAAAACAGAACTAATCGGTGGGCTGAGGGATGGCACTTAAACTCCCTATATCAGTCGTCTCCCCGCAGGACCTAACGTCTCTATTGATTGAGCTCCGTTCTCTCGATACCTGGCTAGCTCATGAAAGCATTAAACAGAAAGTTGCCGGGTCGACCATCGCTAACCCTCCAGTCATGTCGACTGCTACGAGCGCTATACTGAACGCATCGAAAGGGACCGGAGGCATCACGCGGACATTGATCGAAAGTTTAGTTACGTCACTCGAAGATTACGCCAAACAGGCGCCATCAATGACGGTTACACTGGCCGCCCCAGCGAATAACAAGTTAAAACAAAGTCTCGTTGAGTGGTTTCGTTCGAACATCGCCGATGATATACTCGTTACCTTTCGTTTCAATTCGACTTTGCTAGGTGGGATGGTCGTTCGTTACAAAAGCCAGATATTTGACTGGTCATTAAAGCGTCAGATTTTGGCGAGCCGCTCGAAAATACCGGAGATTATACGTAATGTTTGATAACGTGACTTTCCAGAAATTGGTTGAAGCCAACAACCTCACCGGCGAAGTCGTCGCCGTTAATAGCTTCATCATAGAAGTCAAAGGTTTAGAGGGAGTACGATTAGGTTCTCAGGTACTTTTCGAGGATGGCCAACGTGGCCTAGTCCGCGAAGCTTACGGCGATAGAGTCATCCTGTTCAATATCGACTCGGAAAAAATGAGCATCGGTACACTCGCAGTCGTCCAGCAAGACGTGCTCAGCGTACCTGTTGGCAGAGAGTTGGTTGGCCGTGTCGTGTCGCCAATGGGCTTACCGCTAGACGATCGAGGCGCGATTCACGCTAGCGACCAATCAGGTATCTTTAACCCCGCACCTGGCATCATGGCACGCGCCATGCTCGACACTCAGCTCCCGAGTGGCGTAACGGCAGTCGATAGTTTCTTCCCTATCGTCCTAGGTCAGCGTATCGCTATCCTGGGAGATAGCAAATCCGGTAAAAGTACTTTCTTGTCTCAACTCAGCGCCTCGCAAACGGAGACGAAACATATCGTCGTTTACGTTCTGGTTGGAAAACGTAAGGTAGATGTCGAGCAACTACTCTCGGGCCTCCAAAAATCTGGAGCAATGGAGCACACAATCGTCGTCCTGGCAGACGTTTTCGATTCACTAACACAGAGCTACCTAGCGCCATACGCCGCCTGCGCCATGGCTGAATATCTATGGCATTTGGAGGAAGACGTCATTATTATCTATGACGACCTGTCCAGTCACGCCGAAGCCTATCGCCAGCTATCGCTGCTCCAGGAAGTCGATCCTGGCCGAGACTCATACCCGGGCGATGTTTTCTATGCTCACTCATCTCTACTTGAGCGCGCCGGCAAGCTCTTGGACACCAACAAAACCCTGACGGCATTACCAGTGATTCTGACGCCAAACGATGACATTACCGCCTATCTATCGACGTCGATCATGTCGATTACCGACGGTCAGATCGTCTTTGACCTCGGCATCTTTCGAACTGGCATACGACCTGCCGTGAACGCCGGTCTATCGGTCTCGCGCGTCGGTGGACAGGCCCAGTCAAAGCGGCAAAAAAAATTATCAACTGCCCTGTTCAAGACCCTGGCTCGCTACAAACAGGCCGAGGAATTTGCCCACTTTGGTTCGAAACTTAGCAAAGAAGCCACGATCGATCTAAATATTGGAAAACAGATATATCAGGTACTCCAACAGCCGCCCGAAGAACTCCATAACCTAGTCGAGCAACAACTCATGCTCGAAACCGTCATGTTAGGTGGTGGCGAGATCTCTATCGATATACCCACTATGAAATCAGCCATCAAGGGATTTGCTCAAAATGTAAAAGATGATGCTGACTATGACCGCATTGAGGCCGAGCTGCTGAGTAAATACGGCAAAAAGCCGACCGTTCTCAAAGAAAAAAACGGCGAATCGACACCGGCTGAGGAGAAAAAAAATGCGTAGAGCGGGACTCATCGAAAAAGAAGCAAAGGGCGTTCAGACTATCGAAGATTTAACCGGAGTTTTTGAAAGCCTCGCGAGTACGCAGGTCGCCAAGGTCAAAAATAAGGTTGAGCTCAGCAAGACATTCTTTAACCTACTATGGCAGCGCTATAGCTCTATCCGTATCGATCCAAAAACTCGGATCACGTCTAGAGGTCAGGGCGAAGCAGATGTAAAGCAAGCTTTCGTGATTATTTCAGCCGAAGGTGGCCTGAGTGGAGACATCGACCAGCGTCTGATCGAAACTATGGAGCAAGACTACGATCCAGCGACTACAGATATTGTCGTTTTGGGCTCACACGGCGCCAACCAACTCAACCAAAAAAAGATTCCGTTTGTGAAATTCTTTCAGGTACCAGAGTCTGAGGAGTACATCGATGTCGGACCAGTGATCAGCGCGATAATCGACTACGAAAAAATCATCGTATACTATGAAGAGTACGTGTCTTTAGGCGTTCAAAATATAAAAACCATCGACCTGATCTCCCGCATGCGCGACATGAGCGAAGACGCTAGCGAAGACGCGATCACCGCCGAAGGCACGATATTTGAGCCGTCACTCGACGAGATCGCCGACGAAATGGAGCAAACTATGATGACCCTAACTCTATCCCAAACAATCCTCGAGTCCAGTCTGGCTCAGGCCGCCAGTCGTTTTAACGCTATGGCTATCGCCAAAAAACGCGCCGGCGAACTAATGGACGACTACCGGCTAGAATTTCACCGTGCTAAACGCAGTGAGAGCGATAGACGACTGCGCGAAGTAATGGTGAGCCTAAAGAAAAAACAACGTACAAAGGCGGGTGCCAGATGAAACCTACAGGAGTAAAAGAGATCGGCGCGGCCGTCGGCGTGATATCAGCCCTAAAGGGTCTAATGGTCGAGGTTCAAGTCCTAGGCGAACGTCCTGATGCTAGAGAGCTGCTAGTCGTCGAGGGCCAGCCGGATGTGTTCTTGGAGGTCAACTTCTTTCGTTCTGGACGAGCTATCTGCATCAACTTGACCAACAACACCGCATTGCGTTGCGGCCAAAAAGTGAATCGCAGCAACACAATAGTTACCGTTCCGGTCGGGCCAAACACTATGGGTCGCGTATTTAACGCCCTCGGTCAACCGTTAGACGATGGCGAGTCGTTAGACGATAATAGGCGCCCGATCAGCGAAGCGACTGGTATAAAAACGTATCGCAAAGCCCAAAAACTCGAACTACTAGAAACTGGTTTAAAAGTTATCGACTTTTTAACGCCATTCGTCAAGGGTCGCAAGATCGGTATCGTCGGTGGTGCTGGTGTTGGCAAGACAGTCCTGACAATGGAGATGATTCACAACGTCACCCAGGGTATCGAGGGTAAATCACTCTCTATTTACTGTGGTGTTGGTGAGCGTATTCGTGAAGGTAACGAGCTATACCAAACACTCAAAGATACCGATGTTTTGAAGAACACCGTCATGTTCTTTGGACAGATGGACAGTACGCCAGCGATCCGTTCGATGGTCGGACCAGCCGCTGCAACCGCCGCCGAATATTTCCGAGACGAAGAAGGCCGCGATATCTTGTTCTTTGTCGACAATATCTACCGCCATATCCAGGCCCTAACTGAGCTATCAACAAACCTAGGACTCATCCCATCGGAAGGTGGGTATTCGCCCCTAGTGTTTACCGAGCTACGCCGCCTCCAGGACCGACTGAGTTCAACCGACAAAGGCTCTATCACGTCTGTCCAAGCCGTCTATATCCCAGCCGACGACTTGTCCGACCCTGCAGTCCAGGCGATCAGCCAGCAGCTGGATTCGGTCCTGGTGCTCAGTCGTACCG
>JBARQK010000029.1:0-1925 GCA_049643705.1 Saccharimonadaceae bacterium (SeqCode)
CAGTAATAACGCAAACCAAACCGTCACCCTGGCGCCAAAAAATGTTGCGATCGATGCCAGTTTAGCCTCTCGGTCTGGGATAATATCCTGTACCGCGCCAAACGCATGTGACGCCATACCCCAGAGAAAGAATGCGACAACATACGGCCACGCAGCCGCGGAAAAGCTTGTCAATGACAATGCATAGATCAACGGACCAACAAAATGGATACTACTGGTAATCGAGTCAAGAAATGGCTTTTCTTTGAATCGCAGTCCAGCTATCGAATATGCAACCACAAAAAAGATCAGGCCGACCAAGATCAATCGAGATAACCCGTTGCCTACAACTAACATATAGGCGAGAAAAGGTATATTACTGATGACCGACGCTCTCAGAATCGTCGGGTGAAAGGCACGCTGTTCGCGCATTCCTTCGATACCACCTTTGCGCGGGTTACGAATGTCAGATTCATAGTCAAAGACATCGTTAACTCCGTACATCAATAAGTTGTACGGACCGAGAAAATATAACGTACCGATCACAAACATCATATCAACCTGACCGCCCGAAACTATATATCCAGCGGCAAACGGAAAAGCTGTATTTGGCCATGATATCGGCCGCGATATCCAAAACAATTTTTTGAGACTCTCTATCATTTCTCTACCTCCTCCTTACCAAAATAATGCCATAACGTAGGTAGCAGCAACGCTGCTGCGATAGTATAGGCAAAATCCTCGATCGGCGCAAAACCAATACTTACGCCTAGTGTTTTCGTCGGGTCGTAACCGACGATCCCGGCATAAACGATTAACGAATCGAACACAGCCGTCAGGACGAGTAAATGAAGGGTGATGCTCACAAAATGTCGACGCGACCTTTTCAGCCAGTCGCGCACAAAAAATAACGCGACTGCCAGAAAAGCTAGATTAAGAACGGCGTATGTGACGATACCCACGTTGACCTCCCCGATACATTAACAGCGTCAGATGACAGAGTAAAAACAAAAACAATATTTCCTCAACAGGGAACTCGGGTAGCAGCATGAACGGCAGAGCATACGGTGAGCCACCACTAAAAAATATACCTTGGACTATACCGGCGAAATCCCAGACCAGAAAGAAAACTAGCGCCGTGGCAATCGTTAAGCACGTCCGTCTCCAGTCATACCAAAAAGCTAGTCTATGTCGCCAATCGATCAACAGCAGACATCCTATCGAAACGACGAGCGCGATAAAATAATACCACTGCGTCACGGTGCTTCCCCGATATTTTCTATTTTCTCTATCGCACCGCCCTTTTTGTCACCGGCTAGATGTTTGTAGACCAACTCGGCACCGATGACGCACATCGGTAGACCTACGCCAGGTATAGTCGAGCCGCCAACATAATATAGGTTTTCTACTTTTCTGCTCTTGTTATGCATCCGGAACCAGGCAGTTTGTCGCAAAGTGTGCGATGGACCGAGCGCCGTATATTCCCAGGCATTAAAGTTGCGCGCAAAATCATCCGGCCTAACAACCGTGCGTGATACGATCCGTCTGGCGAGATCAGGTATCTTTGCCATATCAGCTAGCTGGTTGATATATTTATCGGCTAGTACATTTGCCTGATCCTCGCTAATAGAAATTCCCGGCGGAAGCGGTACCAACACCACTAGTGCCTCACGTCCGGTCGGCGCCGTCAGGGGATCGGAAACTGTCGCCCGTGAAACATACAGCGAGGCGGACTCAGGTATCGTTTTCGTCTCGTAGATTGCATCAAAGTTTCCTTTCCAATCATCAACAAATAACAGGGAATGATGCTCTAGTTCAGGAAGTTCACCACGCACTCCTAGATAGAGTAGCAGTGCACTTGGGCCAGCCGTACGCTTGTCCCAATATTTTTGCGGGTAAGTTCGCTCGGCCGGCTCGAGCAGCTTTGTCTCGGTAAAATGCAGATC
>JBARQK010000030.1:0-7201 GCA_049643705.1 Saccharimonadaceae bacterium (SeqCode)
TAAATCTCATGATTAAATTATAGCGCATCTTTGCTATAATATTCATAGCCTGCGGGTGTAGTACAACGGTTAGTATGCAAGTTTTCCAAACTTGAGACGTGAGTTCGACTCTCTCTACCCGCACCAAAGAAAATGTCCTAGCTTGTCTAGGGCATTTTCTTTGGTATGTATGGGTCGAACTCTCGTTGTTTTGCGTAAGCAAAACGTAACGTGAGTTCGTGCAGCATAGCAAAGTGATGGAAAAGTTTACTTTTGCCATGACGAGCAAGCGGATATAGGGAGCGAAGTGACCGCTAGATTCTCTACCCGCACCATGAAATGAGCCTGGTTTTATACCGAGCTTTTTTGTTCTCTAGATCTCGCGCATTGTCTCGATGTGGGCACCGATGCTGTTCAGGCGTTCGGCCAGGTCTTCGTAGCCACGGTTGATCGAATAAATATCACGTAGGATCGAGCGGCCAGGTGCGGCTAGCATGGCCAGGAGTATCACGACTGAAGGACGCAGGGCTGGTGGCGCGACAACGTCAGCCGGCTTCCATTTTGTCGGTCCGTTGATGTAGACGCGGTGAGGGTCGACCATCTCGATGTTGGCGTTCAGTTTTGTTAGCTCGGTAAAGTAGATGGCGCGATTCTCATAGCTCCAGTCGTGGACTAGGGTTCGACCGGCAGCAGCGGTTGCGATCAGACCGAGGAAGGGCAGGTTATCCATATTTACACCAGGGAAAGGTAGGGCGTGCAACTTGTCTTTGGCGGCAGTGAGCTTTGAGCGCTTTATAGTTATATCGACAAGTCTGGTCTGGCCGTTACGGGCTAGGTATTCATCACTGATCTCGTAAACCATATTCATGCTAGCGAGGATAGCGATCTCTAGCTCAGTAAATTCGATCGGTACACGTTTAATCGTGATTTCGGAATCGGTCACGAGGGCGGCGGCGATAAAGCTCATCGCTTCGATCGGGTCTTCACTGACGTAGTACTCGACGTCTTTGTTGATAGTTTTTAGTCCGTGAACTCGGAGAACAGTCGTACCGATACCTTCGATCTTGACACCGAGTTTTTGCAGGTAAAAACAAACATCCTGAACCATATAGTTGGGGCTGGCATTACGGATGGTGGTTTCGCCGTCGTTGAGGGCTGCGGCCATAATGACATTTTCGGTAACGGTATCGCCACGCTCAGTTAACAGGATGGCACGATTAGGCTTCTTTGGCGTGACCTTGGCGTCGTAATAATCGGTAGTTGCCTCTACGCTCAAACCAAAGGCCTCGAGGCCCGCTAGGTGCGGCTCAACCGTTCTGGTGCCTAGGTTACACCCACCGGCGAAAGGTAACTGGAACTCGCGGTATTGGTTGAGTAGTGGCCCGAGGAACATAATAACTGTCCTGGTTCGTTTTGCTGCCGCGATATCCATATCCTCTAGTTTGAGACGCTTTGGTGGAACGATTTCTAGGTCGTTATTGGCAAGCCATTTTGTTTTGACGCCGATACTTTCGAGAACCTCAATAATACGATAGACTTCCTCGATCCTGGCAACGCGGCGGAGGGTCGTTTTGCCCTTGTTGAGTAGCGCTGCGCATAGTAGGCCGACCGCGGCGTTCTTGCTCGTCTTTACCTCTATATCACCGCTGAGTTTATGACCACCATCGATGCGAAAGTTGATCTTGCCTGTTTTGTTCAGCATAACGATCTCGCTATCGAGCTCTTCGCTGATGCGGGCGATCATCTCAAGGCTGATATTTTGGCCGCCTCGTTCGATACGGTTAATAGCACTCTGAGAGGTGCCGATGGCTGAGGCTAGTTCAGCCTGTGTCATTTTGCGGTTTAGCCTTGCTTCCTGGATAATCTTGCCAATTTTCTCGAGATAAGAGACGGTGTTCATATCTAAATGATATATCACAGATGATATATCGTCAAGACTGGTATAATAATTGTATGGATGACGAGCAAGTTGAGGAATTGATCGAATTAGAGAGGCTACGCCAACAGAGTAGCCTGGAACTCATCCCTAGCGAGAACTATGTCTCAAGTGATGTTCTAAAGGCCCTCGGTAGCGAGTTCACTAATAAATATTCCGAGGGATATCCAGGTAGACGGTATTATGGCGGTCAGGAAAACACCGACAAACTCGAGCAGCTAGCTATCGATCGCGCTAAACAGCTATTCCGGGCTGATCATGCCAACGTTCAGCCACATTCTGGTGCTCAGGCCAATGAGGCTGTTTATTATGCGTGGTGCGAACCTGGCGACACAATCCTAGCTATGGACTTGTCCCATGGTGGACATCTAACCCACGGCGCGCCAGTGACTCGTAGCGCCAGGGAGTATAACTTTGTTAGGTATGGCATGAAGAACGTCGAGACTGGCGAGATCGACTACGAAGAGATACGAAAACTGGCTCATACGCACAAGCCCCAGATAATCCTAGCTGGTTTTTCGGCATATCCTAGGGCGTTGGACTATGGAAAGTTTGTCGAAATTGGCAGGGAAGTTGGAGCGCTACTGGTAGCCGATATGTCGCATATCGCTGGACTTATCGCTGGTGGCGTTGCAGAAAATCCGCTAGACCTAGGGTTTCATGTTATAACTACCACCACACACAAAACCTTACGTGGTCCGCGTGGCGGGCTGATACTTAGTAAAGGCATCGTTTCTAACCCTCTAAAAAAACCCGAAAAGACTATCGAAAATATACCAACCCTGATCGATCGCGCCGTGTTTCCTGGCACTCAGGGCGGGCCGCACATGCACGTGATCGCTGCAAAGGCTGTGGCCTTCCGTGAGGCGATGCAACCAGAGTTTAGGCTGTACGCCGAGCAAGTAGTAAAGAATGCCAGCGTGTTAGCGGACGAACTGATAAAGCACGGTTTCAAACTGATCACCGGCGGCACAGACAACCACCTGATACTCGCTGATGTTCACGGGAGTTTTGGCATCGACGGCAAGAGCCTAGAGACAGCACTAGAAAAAGCCGGTATGACCGTTAACGCGAACGTTATCCCTGACGATCCATTACCACCTTTTCGTCCTAGTGGCATCCGTCTAGGAACCCCAGCCATTACGACTAGAGGCTTCGTAGAGTCGGATATGCCAAGAGTAGCTTCTTGGATCAGCCAGGCAGTGAACGCAGACGATAATGCCTTGGCGCGCATTCGGTCTGACGTCAGAGACACATTAAAATAGCCAAAGATATATAAAAAATACCTCTCCGTATGGCGAGGTATTTTTTATATATGTAATTGGCATATATTAGCAGGTTGTGACATCTCCGACATTTTTTGATACTAGTGCCGGAGTGGCAGCAGCATAATCCCAGTAGGATACCTTTGCGCCATTTGTAGTGCATTTTTTGTATGTCACTACTTGGCCTCCAGCCGCAGTAGTAGCCGTCACGTCCAATGTTGATAAATCATTTGGATCATCGATTTTCGCCTCAGACACAGCAGGAGTACCGCCGGCAGCTACACAACCTGCAGCACCGATGCCTGTTGCAGTACCCGTTGGGACTAATGTGAAAGTTGCTAGCTGACAGTATGACGGATAGGTAGACAATATCGCGTTCCAAGCTTCTGCTTTTTTGATAGTATTATTTGCCAAAGATAGTCCAGAAGATGCTTTTGCTCTGTTCTGGATACCGTTGTATGCAACGATAGTGATAGCCGCCAAAATAGCGATAACCACGATTACGATCAAAGCTCAACGATTGTGAAGCCTCGGTCTTTTTTAGTTGTTTTATTTATATTCATAACTTTCCCTCTTTAGATTAATCGCAGTCTCCTGGGCTAGTAGTATATCAGTGCAAGTTTGTAGGCTGCGTACGCTTTACGCGACACAGCCTACAGAGATATTAGTGATCTATGCGCAACCAGCTGAAGCGGACGTAGCTCCACCGGCGTAAATGTAGACAGCTGCAGGTGTGCCTAGAGTGTAGTCCCAATACCCAACCTTTGCGCCACCGCCAGTACAAGCACCTAGGAACGTTACTAGGTTGCCACCGTCAGTATTTGCAGGAACGGCAGTCTTGATGGTTGCAGTGTTATCAAGCTTTGCTTCCGGAACGGCAGCATCTCCTGCTACTAGTTGTGCATTTGTAGGATAGACAGACTTGATGCCATTCCATGCTTCTGCTTTTTTGATGATACTGTTAGCAAGTGATTGGCCGGCAGCCGTCTTTGCTCTGTTCTGGATACCGTTATAAGCAACTATTGTGATAGCCGCCAAAATAGCGATAACCACGATTACGATCAAAAGCTCAACTATCGTGAAGCCTCGGTCTTTTTTGATGTTATTAAAGGTCATCTTTGCCCCCTAATTAAATTTTTATTAATGTATTGATGATACTACGCTGTTTAAATAAGCGCAAGCATTTTTTTAATGCAAACTATCCTTCGGCTATGAAGGTTATTGAATCGATGGATGTCATGGTGGTCGAGCATGATCCACCCTGGAACTCGACCGTGCCAGTTGCTTTGACGTCCATACGGCAGGCAGCACCGTTTCCACTAACTAGGAATATCATTCGGTATGCTGGGAAGTAACCAGCAATTAATTCGTCTAGGTTTTTGCCTGCACCTGCGTCGGTGGAAGTACCGGATTTCACTGTGCCCCGCATAGTAACAACATCATTGGCTACTTTGGTAAAGCCGTATCCTGTATAACTACCACCATAGTTGACCCAGCTATTTGTTAGGTCGCCACCACTTCCATATAGCCAGCCCGTTACCGCAGTGTTCGCGTAGTCTATCTGCATCGACAGATTAGACCCGGCTGTGTATTGGCCTCTGGCTGTCACAGCAGGCGTTGCTGGAGGGTTGACGCCGACATTATAGTAGTTCCTCAGGTAGCCGGAGGATGGGAATACCTGCCAGCCCGAGTTTTGGTAGCTCGCAGTCGCTGGGAATGACTTCATGGCTACAGGTGCGGCTGCGGTACCTATAGTTGCGGCACTGACGGTTGCATTTTGAACTACGCCTTGGACATGGACGCGGTTATCACTAGTTACACAGGCGGTAGCTGGAGAAAATCCAGCACTATCTGTCCAGCCGTTCTGCTGCGTTAATGCGGTCATGGTGCAGCTACCGGCCGACATGAACCTGATGCCGTCTAATGATACAAACGTCGCTTCCCCGGCCATGAACAGTACTTGACCGTTAGTCAATATTTCGATCCGGCCGACACCCGTGCCGGACATAACCGGAAATGCGAGAGTATAATCCGGGCGCATACCGGCAGGCAACGTGAATAGTAGAGTTCCAGATGTAGTCGTGCCACTTTTGATGATTCCTCTCAGGAATACCTCTCCTGTTTGAGTGATCGTGTAGCTAGGAGGGCTACTCTCCTCGCTCGAAAAGATGGTAGTGTGGTGTACCCAACCATTCTGTAAGCTAGCGTCCATCCATCTGGCGAAGCTATAGACAGCTGAACCTGCTGCTATTCCGTTTGAGTTTTTTGCCTCAACCCTTACACCGACGGTTTGGGTTGGATAGCCACTCAATGTGATCGAGAGATTGGTTGAGTTTTGTTGGTTTAATGTCCAAGCGCCACCGTTTAGGTTCTGGTATATGTCGTACCTGACTCCTTCGCCCGAACTTGGCCATGAGAATTGTACTGAGGTCGGCGATAGTGGCGTTGTAGCAATAATAGGAGTTTCCGGCATAATCATGTCGTACAGTTTGTTTTGTTTGGCAATCTTTAGATACGAAGTGTTGCTAATAGTGTTTCCAGAGACTGTTCTCGATACTGTTATCGAAACATTGACTACAGTAGCATTGTCTGGGGTAGTTGTTGATGTGGCGGTGGATGATGCGTAATAGTCAACGGTAAAGTTTGTTACACCCTCTAGCACCTCTACGTCATTCGTCTTGCATCTCGCAGTGTCGGTGTAGCCGACTTTGCAGCTATTGCGCTGCCACGGAGCAGTACATACCGTGTTTGTATCTGGCGATCCTGTGTTGGTGTTGTAATTCGGCAAGTAGGTTCGTCGCCAAAGCGAGCCGTTACGCAAGTAGTAGATAGTATTAGTTATGAACGGCGTGTTCATGTTTTCGCTAGCGCCGCATGCGTTCGGTTTATTCATGTAGAAGATAGGTTTTCTGGTAGTGTCGAGAGGGTTTTTGTCAGATGCAAAGCCTTTGATGATAAATGCGCTATCCGAACTCGTTGTCCAGGCGGCTGTCAGATCATCGCGGCCCTGGGGCGATATAAGGGCGCCTGAATCGGCCGTAAAGGCTCCTGCGGTGACGATATCTTGCTCTATGGTATTTAGAGTTGATTGTGTCTCGTATAGCACGGCACTCCGCTCTTTTGATGTCATGACGCTACCAACCAGAGATACCATTAGTGCGACGAGAAAGGTAATAGATAACATAACTATTGGTGCAACAACTAGCAGCTCAACTAACGTGAAGCCTGCCGAATCGTGGTTCTCGTTAGTTGTTGTATAAGTATGTGGCATGTGTCACTACTTTCTGTGGATTTCCGTATCTAATGATGGAGTTAATTTTAGATATATTTTGGGCGGATGGCTGGCTACTGTATGGACAGGTGATGGTTACTTCGGCCGTAGCAGACGATAGACCGCTATCACCCGGTATAGTTGGCTGCGGTGACGGTGTGTACGATGTGCATGGGTTACTGACAAAGCTGGTGTAGCTCTTTAGGTTAAGGTAGGCTAGGTTGCTTGCGATAGCTCGTTCTCTGGCGTTACCAGTGTCGTCGATCACCGCACCGTATAGCTGGTTCGCGGATATTATAAAGAGCAAGCCCACGACTATACTGATGAGTAGCTCGACGACGGTAAATCCGGATTCTGTGTTTGGTATGCTCATTGTCGCTTGCTCATTACCCTCTCGAGTACAGTTGGAGTTGTTTCTTTGCGGTAGTATAGGTCGTATTTTATGCAGGCGGTATTTATACAGATGTTGTTGTTGACGTCATACGGAGCGTAGACGTAGGTCGATGTGGTAGTTGCGGTATCTGCATTTGGCGTACAACTGGCAGTGCATATCGGTATCAACTGACCATTGCCGGGCGTAACGAATGTCGCATCGCTAGTTCCTGGCAATAGGCTGGTTAGGTATCCTCCGGCTATAGCTGTAGGCGTGATATCGGCAACGGTTGAACCTTTTGCATGTTGTAACTCGTTGACGCTAGGGTATGTGCCCTTGGTGATATAGGATGCAGTCGCTTTTGAGTTGCCGGATAT
>JBARQK010000031.1:0-5655 GCA_049643705.1 Saccharimonadaceae bacterium (SeqCode)
CATCGAGAGTGTATTGAGTACCATACGCACTAACGTAAGTAATGATTATGAAATCACCACTTGAATCAAGCCCTTTTAGAGCCATTTCTTCAGCCTTCATATTTGCGTCCTGGTAATCTTTTTTAGATATACCGACGCCTCCTCCTGCTAAAAAGACCACTGCTAGGATGCCAGCCAAGACCAGCAAGCCGGCACCCACGCCAAGCCCGATAAGTAGGCCTTTTTTTGACTTCACTGGCTGCGGAGGCATGCCGTATCCAGCCGGACCATTAGGCATCGGCTGAAAGCCAGGCTGCGGTTGAGCCGGAGGGTATTGGGGCGGCACCTGGAAAGGCGGCGTCATCGGTTGATTTGGTTGCATTTGCATTGGCTGCACTGGTACCGGTGGCGCCACGGGTACTTCGCTCGGCGGAGTATACGGTGCGGGTATAGGCTCTTGTGGACCCATTAGTTTCCCCTATTTTATATTTCTAATGCTTAGATTATAGCATTAAGCTTCGGTTTTGACGTCTTTGATGCTCAAGCTCAAGCGGCCACGTTCATCGATACCGGTTAGCTTGACCTTGACCTGCTGGCCTTCCCTTAATACGTCAGTTACGTTCTCGACTCGGCTATCGCTGAGCTGAGAGATATGCACCATACCGTCGATACCAGGCATAATATTCACGAATGCGCCAAAATCTTTGATAGTAACGACTGTTCCGTCGTAGATCTTGCCAACTTCTGGCTCTTCGACGAGGCCTTTTACCCAAGCCATGGCTTTTTCGATAGAAGCGGTGTCGATAGCTGAAATAGTCACTAGGCCACTATCTTTGATGTCGATCTCTGCGCCGGTTTCTTTGGTGATCCTGTTGATAGTCTCGCCGCCCTTGCCAATGATTGCGCCGATCTTGTCTGGGTTAACCATGAGTTTTTCGATGCGCGGAGCGTACGGACTGAGGGCAGCTCGTGGCTCAGCTAATGTCGTCAGCATGTGATCAAGAATAAATTTGCGACCAGGTGCAGATTCTTTGATTGCTTGCTCGAGTATAGTGACCGGCAAACCGTGGAGTTTCATGTCCATTTGGATAGCTGTGATGCCCTTTTCGGTACCGGTGACCTTGAAATCCATATCACCAGCGAAATCTTCGGCGTCAGCGATGTCAGTTAGGACGTGAGGGTTGTCGCCATCCATCATCAGACCCATGGCGATACCAGAGACTGGTCGCTTTAGCGGTACACCAGCGTCCATCAATGCTAGGCAGCTAGAACAGGTTGCCGCCATACTGGTTGAACCGTTTTGACTCATAATCTCGGTGACAGAACGGATAGCGTATGGGAAATCTTCCTCACTAGGCAAGACCGGGATAAGGGCGCGTTCAGCTAGGTAGCCGTGACCGATCTCGCGGCGTCCGGCACCACCGAGTCGGCGAACTTCACCAACGGTATAACCTGGAGCGTTGTAATGATGCATATAGCGACGTTCGCCGTCGTTAACTTCCATCGTATCAATCATCTGAGCGTAGCTGAGCGGTGCGAGAGTAATAATATTTAGTCCCTGAGTAACGCCACGAGTAAAGATGCTCGATCCGTGAGTGCGTGGTAAAACGCCGACTTCACTAGATAGCATGCGTACTTCGGTTAGCTTGCGACCATCTGGGCGAAGACCTTTTTCGACAATACCCTGACGTACGTCCTTGTGTAGGGCCGTAGTAAATGCCTCGTCGTATTCGTCGCGCAGTGATGAGTAATCTTCACCAACCTTCTCGGCAAACTCCTCATGGAATGCCCAACGAATCTCGTTGACCATCTCGTTGCGCTCTGGGTATGGCTTGCGGATTGCTTCGCCGAATTTACCGTCAACCCATGTATTGACTGATGTCTGAATCTCATCGTTTGGTAGTACTAGTTCGTATTCCTGAGCGACTGGAGCAACTTTGGCGACGAGCTCAGCCTGCAGCTTGATGGCTGGCTGTAAGTTTTCTAGTGCCCAAGCCAGGCCTTCGGCAACTAGCTCCTCACTAACTTCGTTAGCACCGGCCTCTACCATAGTGATACCGGTTGCGATACCAGCAACAACTAGATCAATGTCGCTAGCGGCGCGCTCTTCTGCGGTCAAGAATGCCTTGAATTTGCCATCGACTTGACCAACGCGTAGACCTGCTACTGGACCGTCAAACGGCGTACCGGTTAGCATGAGGGCGCTCGATGCTGCGATCATAGCGACCATATCTGGGCGGAATGCTGGGTCCATCGATAGAACACTAGCAACAACCTGAACTTCTTGGCGATAGCCCTTTGGAAATAGCGGACGGATCGGACGATCGATCAAACGACCGATCAGGATGGCTTCGTCACTAGGACGACCTTCGCGCTTGATAAAGCGGCTGCCGCTGATCTTGCCGGCAGCATAGAACTTTTCCTCGTAATCGATCGACAATGGGAAGTAGTCTAAGACGACAGGTTTGCTGCCGACCATAGCCGTGCCGAGTACAACGGTGTCGCCGTAACGGACCAGAACGCTAGCTGTGGTTCGGAAACCAACACGGTTGACCTCGAGTGTTAGTGGTTTACCGCAAAAATCGGTAGAAACGCTAATAATATCCTTGCCAGTTGGATTGATAGTTGGCATATTGAAATCTCCTTTGCTTGTTGACAGAGGGTAACAGGTGCGCGCATCCGTTCCAGCGGACAACCACATCTATCACACTCTGTGAGTTATTACAGTAGTTATTATAACCTATCTCTCGAAACGCACGAAACTAATCGGCTTTGCGGTTTATTTCCTGCGCCATTCCCCATAGGAGCTCGAAAAACTGTCTCTGCATCGATGCAACTACCTGGTTATGGATCTCTATGCCGAACACGTCGCCATCATCCCAACTAAAATATCCGACGACATTGTCGTAGATGATCATATCGTGCTCGATTTTAAATGTATCCTGGTCAACGGATCGCCCCGTCCGGGTTGCTAAGCGTTCAGATTCGTGTCTGCTACGCCATTCGTCTAGAGACTGTGTAAAATCATTTGACACAATACTACGAGCGCTTAGGCCGCGATCATTACACGCCCTCACCCACCGATCAAAAAACTTTTGTTTTGTATAAACCTGCGTGCCACGAGTAAGCACGCTGAGCAGTTCAGTGTCGGCCTTTGTCTCGTTCCATAGCATCTGTTTAATGCCCTCAGCCCCTCGGTAAACTTTAACGTCAGATTTTGGTGCAGTACTGGCTAATTCGCGCAGAGCCATTGCAACGCGAGGGGTGTAGCGTCTTAAATCATCCAACTCCTGTTCCCTTTTACTGAGCAAAACGTGCACATTATCGAATGGATTTGCCGAGATAACCTGGCTCGAACCATCCGAGCGGATATGGACTAACCCTGCACTATCTAGTTCTGGCAACGTTCTATAAACTCTCGTCCTCTCGATTCTGGAATTACGCGAGAGTTCAGATATAGACTGAGCGCCATACCGAATCAATGCTATATATAATTTCGCCGCATCGACAGATAAACCAAGTTTAAATAGATAGCTTCTCAGAAGTGCTTCGTCTTTCATACTAACTATTATATCAACATGTGCATTTTTTGCACATCTACTGGATAATTGTATAGACACTTGATAATCTAACCACGAAAGAAAGGACACACATGACCGAACGAACGACAACCATAGAACGACCATTAGACTACTACGAGAAAGCTTCTGCAGCTATAAAACAGTTAGCGCTAGACGAGGTGGCCGCTCGCTATGGTACGGGTTTGCCCGATACCGAACCGGGCATTATCGACAACCCAGCCTACCACAACCTGCAACATAGCACTCGCGTTGCAGAGACAGCCGAGAAAATAGCCCAAGAACTTGGATTATCCCGAAAGTCTATGTTGATAGCTGGTATGGCTGGTGCAGCTCACGATATCATCCGTGAACGTACCACCGAAAAAACTGCCGAGCAGCTCAGCGCTGACTGGTTGGGAATGGCTATGATTGAACTCGGATTTGCTACTCCTGATATTGTGACTGGTAGAAATGCCATCCTAGCTACTACGCCGATCATAACGCCGGAAGGTCTGATGGTCGGTCAACAGGTTGAAACAACGCACTTTTCTGACGATTTCGTCAGCACAGACACTCTGATCGCTCAGAGTGTTGCATCAGCTGACCTGGAAGCCCTTTACGCGCCGGACGGACCGATCGTTGCGCATAAATATTTCATGGAGCTACAGGGACTGCAGCCAGGCGAAACTCCCCTATCGCTCGAGGCGCTACGTGACTTTCAACTCAAACAGGTCATCCTAATGCGACACTACCGATACCCGCATCCAGTTGCCGAAGAGCTTTTCGGAAAAGACAGAGAAACGGTGACCGCCTACCATCAAATGCTATTCGAACTCATCGATAACGGCACCGTAACCTCATGGTCTCAGGTTGCCGAAATGGATCGGCGGTTCTTTGACGAACAAACCCAGTCGACTATTTGATATCTCGTTTGCGGAAGAATACCCAACCGATCAGGACAGATAGAATAGCTATCGACGTCAGCACCAACACGTCACCTAGGGCGATGCCGACTTTGGCGACGTCAACCGCTGGGAAATAATGTAGCGGCGAGTAGATCTTGTAGGGATCAAGCCAGTCAACTGCCTGTGCAAACGTCAACAGGATAAATCCACCGACGACAACGACCATGCCAACTGTCATAGCAATAGCCCGTTTGCCCGTAGCTAAACCGACACCGAAAACGACACTTCCGAGTGCCAGACAGAGCAACCAATTCATAAATAGCAGTCGCACTAAAACATCAACCGCGATCGTGTCTGCGACAAAGAAATTGCCGAACCAAAGTCCAGGCAACATGCCCAGCAAAACAATGGCAAATATAACCATCATAGCGATAAGTTTCTCTATTAATATCCTACCGCGACTGATCGGGAACGACGTCAGAGTACGCAGCTGGCCCTTTTCTTCCTCGGCAACAGTTAGTCCGAGTCCGAGAATGATCACCATGACACCTGATAGCATCGCGAGACGAATATCGAACAGCTGACTAGCGAGGTACGTTGAAAATTCACGTAAATTCGCCAGGTCGCCCACCATTCCCTGCAGCGCCGGTGGCATACTCTTCATCAGAGCATCGAGTGCACCATCCTGATGCATCGCTGGGAAAAATATTACCATCAAAAACGACAGAAAACCAAAACCAACAAACCAACCAAATATAAACCATCGCTTGTCATATAAAGTCTTTAAAAAGACAGATCGCATCATCGCTCGTCCTCCTTGTGATACAGCTCGTCAACCATGCTCTCGATATCGTGGTCGATAATCGACAGGTCCAGTAGATCAGTCGCACGCACCAACCAAGTCTGTAGATGCAACAAATCACCACGGTAGACAAATTCTAGCTCGTAACCACTTTTCGTCTTTTGCTGGGTAACATTTTCGGCTCTTTGTGGCGGTCGGAGCATCTTTGCCGATATCACGCGAACACGCTTGCCACTGATCTGATCGAGCGCTGTAGTATCAAAATCTTTGACGATGCGCCCACGAGCGATCAAGATAACACGACTACAGACATCTGCTACTTCACTCAGAATATGACTCGACATGAATATCGTCGTTCCTTTGGCTTGCTCCTGCCTAACCAAGTCCAAAAATGCTTGTTGCATCAATG
>JBARQK010000032.1:0-10633 GCA_049643705.1 Saccharimonadaceae bacterium (SeqCode)
GTAAAGAAGACATCGAAAAGGCGCAAAAAGAAGCCGAAGCGCACGCTGACGAAGACAAGAAAAAGCGCGAAGCCGTCGATGCCAAAAACCAGCTAGAAAACGCGATCTACCAGGCAAAGAAAATGCCTGATGAGTACAAAGACAAGATCTCTGATGACGATAAAAAAGTCATCGAGGACGCAGTTACCGAAGCTGAAAAAAAGAAAGATTCCGGGGACAAAGACGAACTAGAAGCAGCCGTAAAAGCACTGAATGACGCCATCATGCCGATCGGCGCCAAAATGTACGAACAAGCCGCCAAAGAAGAGTCAAAACCCGACGATGAAAAGAAATCGGACAAGGATGAACCTGTTGAAGGTGAAGTTGTCGACGAAAAGTAAGAGTATCTTTACTTGTGAGAATACCGGTCGAAAGGCCGGTATTTGCTATACTGACCATATGATTGAACAAGCACGTGATTTTGCCATCCAAGCACATGGTAGTCAGATATATGGTATCGACTTTCCCTATAGTTGGCACCTTGAAAAAGTTGCTACGCTTGCCGAGCGATTAGGGTATCCTGAGGAAGTTGTTGCTGCGTGTTGGCTGCACGATACTGTCGAGGATACGGACGTTACTACCGATCAGCTTCGCGAATTATTTCCTGAAGTGGTAGTGAAGGCCGTGCTTGCCGTTACGTACTCTAAAGATTCAGGCGAAGACAAGATCGAGAAGGCAATGAGCGACCCGATCGGACACGTTGTTAAGTATTGCGATGCGTCGGTTAATTTTTCCGCGAGTGTTTTGTATGGACCGCGCCCAGGAGCGAGTCAGTACGAAGGGGCGGTCGAACGCTACCCGGTATACGTGAAAAAATTACACGAAAATCTACCGACTCCTCCAGAGATACAACTATTGCTCGGCAGACATGCTTCGTAAATGTCAGCAGAGATTTAGCGTATTATGACCTGCTCGATATCAAAATAAACAAACAAAACGAGCAACGAAGGGCAAACAACTATAAAGGGCTACCCTTTACCTCTGTAGAATTGTGTAAGATCGCAAGCAATGTGATATCATTGCATTATGGCAAAACGCAACACAATTCGTGCTTACGACGTCCCGGCATACTATCATGTTTACAATCGAGGTGCTGGCAAAGCGAAGATTTTTCTGGATGCCGCCGACAAAGCGAAGTTTATGTCACTTCTAGCGCGGTATCTTGACCCAGATATTACCTCGGTGCGTGGCGATGGATTGTTTTTTGAAAAGTCGAATGCAAAGCTGGTTGCATATTGCTTGATGGGCAATCACTTTCATCTGTTCTTGTATCAGGACGATGATGTTGACGACATACGTAACCTAATCAGCTCGGTTATGACGTCTTATTCTATGTATTTTAACCTTCGACACAAGCGTAGTGGTCGCTTGTTTGAAGGCCCGTTCCGCGCCGTCCGCATCACCGACGAGGGCCATTTTGTGCATTTGTCACGATATATTCACCTGAACCCCAGAACATACGAAACGTACAAGTGGTCGAGCCTGCCCGAGTACACTGGACGCCGTCAGACATCATGGGTGCATTTCGAGTACGTGACTGACATGTCGATTGATCAGTACCTAGCTTTTCTGGGCGACTATAGCGAGAGATCCGTAGCACTCAAAGATTATAAACAAGATTATGATATATAGCTGGGTGCTATAGAGAGTCGCTAAAAAATACAAGAAATTAAAGATAAAAAGGGTAGCCCTTTAATGAATTAATAAATTTACTGAATTAATCCAGACTAGATTATTGCAATCAGCTCGATGTCAAACACCAAATCACTATTTGGTGGGATGTTGCTAGCAGCCCGGGCGGAGCCGTAGGCCATGTCGGACGGGATGATTAGACGGCGCATGCCACCGACCTTCATACCGGGGACGCCTTCGGTCCAACCGCGTATAACCTGGTCCAAGCCAAACGTTATCGGTTTACCAAAATCATGACTACTCTGGAAAATTATGCCGTTTTTGCATAACGCACCAGTGTAATGAGCCGATATTTTTGCTCCTGGCTGGACAGTGTCGCCTGTACCTACTTCGATGTCGATTATTTCTAGTTGCTCTACCTTGTCGCGCGGTTCAAAATCTGTTAGTTTCGTGCCTTCGTATTTCATAGCTTTATTATAACAAAGCTTGTGCTTAATCATCCTGACAGCTAAAGTATAGGTATGGATTTACAAACAGAACTTTCAAAGGTCATCAAAGGCGAAATTGATAATAGCGATCAGGCGCGCGAATTTTATAGTCACGATGCCTCGATATTTGAGCTAAAACCAGAGTTCGTTGTTTTTCCGAAAGACGCCGAGGATATATCCTCAGTCATAAAGTTTGTAAATGAACATCGCGCTGAAAATCCGGCGCTAAACATTACCGCTAGGTCTCGCGGAACCGATATGTCGGGTGCGGCGATTGGCGATTCTATCATCCTAGACACTAGTAAATTCATGACGGCGATCAGTGAAGTATCGGCCGAGTCGGCTCGTGTCCAACCTGGTATGATGTATCGTGATTTTGAGGCCGAGACACTCAAACTCGGTACGATTTTACCTAGCTATCCCGCCAGTCGTGAGCTCGCCGGTATGGGTGGGATCGTCAACAATAACGCTGGTGGTGAAAAGTCGCTGCAGTTCGGCAAAACAAATCGCTATGTCAAGGAGATGAAGGTTGTTTTGGGCGACGGCAACGAATACACTATCGGACCGATGAATCGCGATGAATTGAACGCAAAAATGAGCCAGGATGATTACGAAGGCAATCTCTATCGACGTACATTCGAGCAGCTCGATCAGCATTATGATGAGATAAAGGCCGCGCAGCCAAAAGTCAGCAAAGACTCGACAGGCTACCATATGTGGGATGTTTGGAACCGCGAAACCGGCGTATTTGATCTAACGCAGTTGTTTGTTGGAGCGCAGGGGACACTCGGCATCATGACCGAGGCAAAGATATCGCTAGTACCGCAGCCGAAACATTCCGGCACGTTAGTCTGCTATATGAGATCTATCGACAACCTCGGCGAGCTGATACCGGCCGTTTTGGAACATAAACCAGCGACATTTGAATGCTTTGACGATAATACTTTGTGGCTAAGTTTCAAATTTATTTTTGCGTTTATCACCAGACTTGGTTTTTGGACGTGGCTAAAGATGTGTATGCAGCTTATACCGGATGGCCTGGCGCTATTTAGAGGATTCCCAAAAATGGTTCTGTTGATCGAATTTACAGGCGAAACTGTCGAGGAAATCAAAGCAAAGATCCACACTGCCAAAAAGGATTTATCCAGGTTTGATTTTAGTTACATGGAAGAAGATGAAACCGAAAATAAGAGCCGCAAGTTCTGGTTGATGCGCCGCGAAAGCTTTAACCTACTTCGTAGTAAGGTCAAAGAAAAACACACTGCACCATTTATCGACGACCTGATCGTACCGCCTGCCCGATTGAGTGAGTTTTTGCCGCAACTACGCGATATCATCAAAAAATATAAACTGATATCAACTGTTGCCGGACACCTCGGAGATGGCAATTTCCACGTCATTCCTCTGATGAAGATCGAGGATCCAGCCGAACGCGCCAAGTTAGAGCCTGCCATGAAGGAAGTCAATACACTTGTTATAAAATATGGCGGTTCGGTTTCTGGTGAACACAATGACGGTATGGTCCGCGGCCCGTGGCTAGAACAAATGTACAGTCCATCGGTTCTCGGGTACATGAAAGAGATCAAATCACTTTACGACCCACAGAACATATTCAACCCGCACAAAAAGACCGATGCCACTTGGGAATACAGCTTTTCCCATATCCGCGAACGTTTCTAGCACTCTTGCGTATCGAGTGCTAGCAAGGTACAATATTTACTAATGACAAAGCGCGATTATTATGAAGTTTTAGGCGTCAACAAATCCGCCAGCGATGATGAGATCAAAAAGGCGTTTCGCAAGGCTGCCGTTCAACATCATCCTGACAAAGAGGGTGGTGACGAGGCAAAGTTTAAAGAAATAAATGAAGCCTACGAGGTACTAAAGGACAAACAAAAACGCCAACGCTACGACCAGTTCGGGCACGCAGGAGTTGGCGGTGCGGCTGGTGGCGGCGCCGGTGGTAATCCATTTGGTGGTCAAGGTCAGAACGTACATTTCGATTTCGGTGGTGGTGATTTCGGAGATATCTTTAGCTCGTTTTTTGGTGGCGGACAGGCTCAGCGTGGCCCGCGTCGCGGTCGTGACGTTGAAACTCAGATGACACTAACTTTCGAGGAAGCGGTATTTGGCGTCGAGCGCAAGATTGAGCTTAACATGGACGACGAATGTAGCCACTGTAAGGGAACGACTGTCGAGCCTGGTCATAGTCTGAAAACATGTCCGACTTGCAAAGGCTCTGGTCAGCAGATCCGAGTTATGAATACGATATTTGGTGCTATCCAACAGGCTGCAACCTGTGAAACTTGTGGCGGTACTGGCAAAGTTCCAGAAGTCGTCTGTAGTGTTTGCCGTGGACGCGGCACCGAACGCAGAAAACAGGAAATGACGATAAAGATCCCTGCTGGCATCGATGATGGCGCAACGATCCGCTTGCGCGAAAGAGGTGAAGCTATCGGTGGTGGCGATCGCGGCGATTTGTATGTCAACATCCGCGTCAAAGCCCACAAAAAATTCACCCGAGAAGGTGACATCATCCTGTCCGAAGAGCACGTCAGCATGGTTGACGCCGCCCTAGGTACCGAGATAGAAGTTGAAACAGTCGACGGGACAGTTCGCATGAAAGTCCCAGCCGGCACCCAGAGCGGTACTGACTTTAAACTCTCCGGTCACGGCGTGCCACACCTGCGCGGCGACTCCCGCGGCGCACATATAGTTAGTTTGGTTGTGGATACGCCTACGAGACTAAGTAAAAAGCAGCGTGAGCTGCTCGAGGACTTTGATCACGGCAAGAGACGAGGAGTGTTTTAATAATATTCAGTGTTATAATTTAAGATAACGTGACCGAGAAAAATAAAAACAGCTTATCAACAATCGATATTATCAGACCGTCGAATACTCCAGAGGCAGCATTTCAGTCATATGAACAGCTGACGAGTAACTCAAACGAACTGAAGTCGCTATTCCTGAGTGGAGTCGTACGAAATCCACATTTTGATTATCCACATTTCTATAATCTATCAGAAATGGATCGGGGCATTATCACATTGCAAAGAGCAATTGACACGATTCGTAGAAATGAATCCGATGAATTCGTTGTAAGTTCCTGCGAGTCGTCGTTACGATTTCGTCAAGCTGAGATGGAGTATGTTAAGTTGCTCGGCCAACTACACTATGTGGTTGATGCCGGTCGTCCACTAGAAGATATACAGGAGCTTGCTGAGAGCGCTCGACAACTCAATAAGGAATTATACGGCGAGCCTACTTCAGATACGGTTGATGCCGCCCTTAATGAATTATGGACTATTATTGACGCAAAGGTGCTATCAGATTCGGCTTTGATAATTAAGCAGGAATTAGAGAATGGTTTCGTTCACGATGGGTTGCCGATTGATTAGTTGAGGCGATCCCTCGATCCAGAGCTCCGATTGCCTCAATTTGCAAGCAATTTAGCGCTTGAATGGGCAGGTGAGTACATTATCGAGAAGAATGCCGACATCATGGCGGCAGTTGATGAGTTCTGGGCCAGTAAGGTATCTGAACATGGCGAGGATTATGTTTGTGGACCAGATGATATTGTTGAAGCATTTCAGCTAATCCTTGATTTACGAGATCCACTACATACGAGTGGCGTGTCAATTAAGAATGCAGAAGGTAAAACCGTATTGTCGTGGGAAACTTCCGAAATGGCGGTACACGTTGGCTCGAAAAGGGCACCGATAGGATCAGCGAAAGTGCTATTCAACAAGATAATGCACGAATTCGGCGTTCATGGCCAGCGTGCCATCAACGGGTTGAAACATAATATTCCCGTTATGGGGCTAGGGGTTTTTACTGATACCGGCCGGCCGGACTATCTCACGTTCGAGGAGGGGCTCGCGACAACTATCGAAGAAATGTCGGGCGATGATACGCCAGCATGGGATGCAGCGAAGCTTGGGCACTATATAAATATTGCAGAGGTAGTGGCTGGCGAGGATTTCAGAGGTGTCTTTGAGAAATCGTGGCGGTATAAACTGCTTGCAAAGATTCGCGACAACGAAGAAGTTACAGACGAGATGATAAAGAAAGAAAAGTCAGCAGCGTACACCTCATGTGTACGTATATTTAGAGGCCAGCCAAATAATATAGCAGATCTTTATCCTGGAATTAAGCCGCTTTCATTCAATAAAGACCTTGCATACCTCAATGGTCGGGTGCTAGCAATGCGATACCTAGAAACGATTCATCAGACAATGGATAAGGAGGCGCTTGATCTGTTGTTTGATGGTAAATTCGACCCGACCATACCTGAGCAGTTGGCGATTGCGGTATATTCAAGAGCTACCTAGGGCTTACTTTGGCGTTCTTTGGCTAACTCGCAAAGATATCTTGCTAGATGCTGGGTGATATTTTTTGACTGTGGCTGCATGTCTATCGGCGACAGCCCAGGCTTACTGTTTAATTCCAGAAGCTTCCAGCCAGCCTCAGTATGGATGAGATCAATCGAGTAATAGCGAGGATAATCGGCAAAGTACTGGTCAATCTCTTTCGCTATCATTATGGCTTCAGAAGGGATCTCGTCTGGGAATAGATGCCTTTCTGTGCCACCTTGGGCCACATTGGCTCTCAGCTCACCGGGCTTTGGCGTTCGCAGTGTGCCACCCCATACATCACCACCACCGATCTTTATACGTAGGTCATGGTATCCATCCACCATCCCCGGTATGCCAATAGATGAATCAACAAATTCTTGCACGATCTGTGGATATTGGAGATTGGGTAGAATGGGCTCTACGTCATCACGATCAACGATGTGGACGAGCTCACCCCCATTGCCTTCCGGATATTTCATCACTATCTTTTCGCCAGGTATCATCATGACGGCTGTTAGGATATCCTGAGCCGAATTACAGGGTATAGTCAGGGGTTGGTATTTGCTGAAATGTTCGTAAGTACGTTGCTTGTTTGACGTGATATGATGAACAAATCCAGGGTTTAGAGTAAGTACGTAGTCGTCTCTATTGAACCCGCCCTTGTCGTAGATTACATCTGCTTTTATGTTTCTTATCATGACTAATTCTTCGACCGGAACCTTGCCCTCAGATGTGTAGGCTTTGTCGAAAATCCCATCTCCCAAATAGGTGCTATTGTCTGTAGCAAAGAATGCCTCGGCTCCGTTCTCCTGCAGTAGCTCAAATAGATCCATGTACGCATTCCAGTAGTAATCACTGTTGAATGGTGAGAGAGATGGACTGATATTGCGACAAAAAATGACAACTCGCGGCTTGCGCACGGCTGTCACTGCTTCGCGTGAGTTTTCCCCTGATTTATCAGGAAGAGGTGCACTATTCATATTGACAATTATAACATAAACTGTTAGTATTTTCAATATGAACGACGTCAGAACAATAATGTCGAAAAAAGACCTAAGAGATTACAAGATATCGACTCGGTTATTGCTGGAAATAGCGCTTGATAAGGGCTATTCAGTCACATTTTTTTCAAGCAGCCCGTCTACTCAAAGTGGTGTCGCTCGATGCTCAAAAAATGGCAAGGAATTTTTTTTGAGGAGTACTTGTGCATTCCTCACTCCCTCTCTCGGTGTCTTTGCAGCGGAGGATAAATGTCTAACCCACTCTTTACTGTTGGGTAATGTCAACGTTCCGGACATGGTGGCGATGCGCGTAGACCAGGAGATTGGTAAAGAGATACTAGATTTCTTTCATAGGCATAAAAAAGTCGTAGTTAAACCGGCAGCTATGAACCATGGCGACGGTATTACCGTCGGAATTGACAACAAAGAAGCGCTCTATCGAGCGGTTGATTATGTCCGTAGCATTTCTCCGAATGAGGCCGATGTAATAGTCCAGGAGCAGGTATACGGTAGAGAGTATCGTTTCCTAGTTGTTAGCGGTAAGGTTGTGGCCGTTTCACATCGTCGTCCGCCTTTTGTGGTAGGTGATGGGTTGCACTCTATCGCCGAACTTATAGAAGAGAAGAACAAAGACCCCCGAAGGGGAGACGGTCATTCTAGCGTTTTAACAAAGATCAGTCTGGAAGACGTAAGACATCATAATCAGTCAGGGTTCTTGGAAAAAGTTCCAGCTAAAGACGGAGTTGTTGAAGTATTGGCTACGTCCAATCTCAGCCGAGGAGGTGAATCCGTTGATTACACGGATGTAGCATCAAAAGAGTTAAAGAAGATGGCTATAAAAGCGGCAGACCTTTGTTTCCTAGGCGTTGCAGGCGTTGATATTATGACCAATGATATTACTGCTAGCTCAACGGGGGGCAGCTATGTTATTGAGGTAAACCTCTCTCCCGGAATCCGGATGCATGAGGCACCGAGCGAAGGTAAGCCGCGTCGCGTTTCTGAAGCTATTTTTAAAGCGATTGAGAAAACTGCTCGATCAGTTAATACGGCTAGAGCTTTGCCTCATATCGGCAGGGTCGAAATGGTGAAACTACCGGATCTTACGAAGCATACCGTGCATGCACGTGTTGATACTGGCGCTACGTACTCTACTATATGGGCATCGGACATAAGTACAAATGAGCAGGGTCTTTCGTTCACGATGTTCGATAAAAAGTCAGAGCATTACACGGGAGAGGTTATATCAGTTAAGGACTATCAGGTCCGATCGGTTTCTAGCTCGATGGGGCAAGTCGAGAGTAGATACCTCATAAAAACGCTCGTACTAATTGGGGGTAAGAAGGTATTATCAAGCTTTACGCTGGCCGATCGATCATCTCAAACTTACCCTATGCTTATCGGCAGGAACATCTTGCGGCATAAATTTATTGTCGATGTTTCGCAGGGCAAAGCACTATATCAAAAAGAAAAAGACCATCGGAAGATCGTTGATCATAAGGGGGGAGACTCAGAATGAGAATAGCAATTTTATCAAACGGCCCAGGAAACTACTCAACAAAGCGACTTAAAGAGGTAGCAAAAAATCGTGGTCATGAAGTAAAAATCATTAAATACAAAGAATGCTACGCCTCGATCGAACAAAACAACCCAAAAGTTAGCTATCGCGGTGAAGACCTGGCACATTTTGACGTTATCATTCCGCGCATCGCTAGTTACATGACTAGGTATGGCACGGCTATTGTTCGCCAGCTGGAAATGCAAGGTGTTTATTCTGTATCTAGTTCGATCGCGATCAGTCGTTCGCGAGATAAATTACGCAGTATGCAGCTCCTAGCCAAGGTTGGCGTTGGTATTCCAAAGACAGTCGTATCTCGTAACTCGGCCGATATCGACAACTTGATCGACAAACTCGGTGGGACGCCAGTTATCATCAAACTTGCACGCGGTACGCACGGTAATGGCGTTGTTTTGGCTGAGACCAAAAAGGCCGCCAAATCAGTCCTCCAGGCTTTTTATCTGACAAACGAGGACGGCACGAACATTTTGATCCAAGAATTTGTCAAAGAATCGGCCGGTACTGACATTCGTGCTTTCGTAGTCGGATCTCGTGTCGTTGCTAGCATGCAGCGCCAGAGTCTCGACGATGACTTTCGCTCGAACCTCCACAAAGGCGGCGAGGGAACAAAGGTTAAACTAACTGAAGAAGAGTCAAAGATGTGCATTAAGGCCGCTAAAGCCATGGGCCTGACGGTTGCAGGTGTTGATTTTATGCGTTCCGAACGTGGACCGTTAGTCCTGGAAGTAAATGCTAGCCCAGGATTTGGCATCGAAAAGATAACCGGCCGCGACGTCGCCACTCCGATAATCGAATACATCGAAATGAACGCGAAACGTCGTCCAAAGAAAGATAAAATCGGCGCCTAGAAGTGATATGATATAGCCATGAGCTATATCATAGTTCTTTCGTTGATTGCCGCCTCCCTGTTCGGCCTGAGCTATGTCACCAAACGTCGTTTTGGTGTTTTAGTCTTGGCACTCGTTGCCGGTGGAATGTTAGCTACTATGTGGACAGAGGCGCTAACGCCTATCGTCGCTAGTATCGGTTTGGTTACGATCAAGCCGCCGCTATCGAGCTTGGTCGCAATGTTGATAACTTTGCTGCCGGCTTTCGTACTGTTCATGGGAGGACCGACGGCTCATGCCAGTCACGAAAGGATATATGGATCGCTGGTCTTTGCTGTTACTGCAACCGTGCTGGTGTTCCGATGGCTGAACGACGCGCTGGTGATAGACGGACCTGGAATGATCCTTCACGATTTTGTACGAGATTATCAAGCGGTTATATTGACCGTCTGTGTTATCGCGGCAATATTCGACATGTTGATGACGCATACGGCTAGGCGTAGTTCTTCTGTGGGCAAACATTAGGTCGTAGGGGCTTGGTCACCTTTGGCGACCCCGAAACTACGTCTTTCAAAACAGGTTTTGAAGAGTAGATTTCCTTGCGAAATGCCACTGGCATTTCTCACTCACTCCACCCTCTGGCGTGTCGTGAATCCAAGCCATTAATCTTCCAAGAAAATATGCCCACATAGGAGTGGGCATATTTTCTTGGAGG
>JBARQK010000033.1:0-2912 GCA_049643705.1 Saccharimonadaceae bacterium (SeqCode)
CTGTAGTTTTGATCTCACGGTTTGTCATGCCGGCGATCTCTAGGGCGAAAGCTATGTTCTCGAAAACGGTACGTTGTGGCAGAAGTTTAAAATCCTGAAAAACTACGCCAACTTTGCGACGTAGGAGTGGAATATGTTTGTCTTTTAACGTATCGTAGTCGATACCGCCAACGACTATCTTGCCGCTAGTCGGTTTTTCTTCCCTAGTCAGGAGCTTGAGCAGCGTCGATTTGCCCGCACCGGAAGTACCAACTAAAATAACAAATTCATTTGGCTCGATGTGAAGAGACACACGGTTTATCGCCGGCTTTGTACCCTTGCCATAAGTTTTCGTTACCCTATCTAACAGAATCATCTGTCAAATAGTATAGCATATTTAAGCTTAATGATTAAGCGCTGAGCGGGGTTATCATGTTACTGTCGGCAAGATTCGTCCGACCGAACTAGTAGTGTCAGGTTGTCTCCGCCTTCTCGTACGCTACCTTCGTCTGATTCTAGCTTTTCGTGAACTATTGCTATGTCGCTTTCGGCAACGCCTAGCGCGATTAGTTTCGATTTTATCTTTGCTTCGCGTGATTCCAACAGTTTCAACTCTTCGGTAGTCGGCCCAGCACTCGTTACGCTGTAAACCCCGAATTTGACAAGTTTAAAGTCACGTTCGTTTAGAAACTCGACGAGTCGTTTCATTTCATCGTCGTAGTCGATCTTTTCACTATCAGACTCTCCGCTATCATAATCATCGACGCCGATCCCGAAACCGATCTTCATCTGATAAAACGACTCTCTCGTATCGATATTCGGTACGATATCATCGCTCGAGCCGACAAATTCAACCAGTTCATCGTACGTTAGGCAGTTTGGCGGATTTAGATAGCGATATACGACCGCTACGCCGAGGGCGGAGATCGTAATGATAGCGACTATGATCATGATCAAACTTGTTTTAGCCATCTTGGGTCGCGGCGATTCGACGCTATGCAATGGCTGTTGATTGAACCATTCTGTCATACCTGGATCGTTGTTCGGCTCGCTCATAGCGCGGGTCCCTTTACGGTCGTGATCGTTACGTTAGCTAGCACGGCTCGAATGTAAATGGTATTATGCTGATTTCGCAAGGCCGCTCTCTAAATATGCGGCTATGAACTCGTCGATATCTCCGCCTAGCACGGATTGGGCATCGCGATTTTCGTGTTTGGTGCGCGTATCTTTTACCATTGTGTAGGGATGCAGGACATAGTTACGGATTTGGTTCCCCCAACTGGCGGATTCACCCGTTCGGAGATCGGCTAGGTCATCAGCGTGCTGCTCCATCTGCATCTGAGCAAGTTTCGAACGCAATATTTTCATGGCGGTTTCTTTGTTCTGTAACTGCGACCGTTCGTTCTGGATAGCAACTACGGTATTGGTTGGTAGATGAGTTATCCGCACAGCGCTATCTGTCGTATTGACGCTCTGACCACCATGGCCGCCGGCACGATAAACATCAATTTTGAGATCCTTTTCGTCGACGACCACTTCATCTGGTGTGTCGATCTCTGGCATAACTTCGACTAGTGCAAAGCTAGTCTGGCGCAGATTGTCGGCATTAAACGGACTGAGTCGCACCAGCCGATGTACGCCATGTTCGCTCTGCAATTTGCCATAAGCATAGGGACCAGCGATGCTGTAGGTCGCGCTCTTTATGCCAGCTTCTTCGCCAGCCGAACGTTCAATCAGCTCGGTCTTCATGCTTGATTTCTCGGCCCAGCGAAGATACATGCGTTCAACCATCTCAGCCCAGTCCTGTGCATCGGTACCGCCTGCCCCAGCACTGATCTTTATGATCGCAGAATGATCATCAAATTCACCGCGAAACAGCAGGTCTTTTTTCAGACGCACCAGTTCCGCCTCCATAGCGCCGAGCTGTTCATCAAATTCGCGCTGCATCGACTCATCGCCGATCTCCATGAGTTCAATAATGTCATCGGCTTGCGTTGATAGTGTCAGCCAAGGCTCGATCTGAGCTCGCAGGCTCGCCGCCTGCTTGCTAAGTATCTGTGCCCTCTCGACGTTTGACCATACATCGCTCTCGGCTAGTTGCGTATCTATGGCGGCCAGTTCCTGTTTTTTCGCTGATAATTTTAACTGATCCGTCGCTTCGGTAGTTTTTTGTCTGAGGTCTCTAGCTCGATCAGTTAGTGGCTGCATTGTCTAACTATTATACCCCTAGTAACTCTCGTGGGATATACTGCTCTGTCCACTGCTGCCTATCGCCGAGTGCACGATAGTCAAAACTGCTGCTCGGAACATCAAATGGCAGTTTATAGCCGTATTTCGAAACAGCCATTTCATAAGCCCGCCTCAGTTCATCAACCTCACCGACACATTCAAAAGGTTTCATGACATCATCAATACCCAATAGTCCCTTGAATGTCTGTTCGAGATTCGATTCGGTGAATAGATCTCGGCCAGCAAACAGACTCAGTAATTCTTCAGGCTGTACAAAAGGCGCAAATAACAAATAGCTATTGGCGCATTTCGGGCAATCTCCGCACCAACCAAGGCGTGAATTGTCATGTCCTTGACTATAATTTGCCAGGTTACATGATGAAAAACTATCGCCATATTTGCCCCAAGCATGCTCGACGAACAACTCGGCAATTCGTAGCTCACTAAAAGATCTCAGAGGAGATCCGATATGAATGTCGGGTGAAATCTGACCAGTTACATACTCGGATAATAATTTTTCAGCAAGCCATGTTTTTGACCATTGATGGTTTACGGCGAAGTCACCTATATACTCATGAGGCTCGTTGCCCTCGTTACCGATGGCGGACAGAACGGTGTTATCGCCATTCAGAACAGCGCCAGCCAGAGCAAGCGACGCCGTGATATAAGTTACCGGCACATGACCATTTAGCCCACCGTCGTTT
>JBARQK010000034.1:0-2360 GCA_049643705.1 Saccharimonadaceae bacterium (SeqCode)
TGCGCCCTTGCGTAGACTAGCTCCCATGCCTGCTTGCTGACCGCTTGATTGTTAGCGTCGCCAGAAAGCTCCTCGCGGTAGCTATCCGATGACAATACTGGCATGCTTAGAAGCTTGCTGAGACCACTAGCGACGAAGGATTTACCGCTTCCCGGCACTCCCACCATCATGATAACTACTGGAGACTTAAGCCCCTCCAGCTTACGACGTACAACCTCTCCATGTGCTGTCATCTAACATACTATGATACTTGGTGAGCGGCGTGTCAATGCCAATAATTGGCAGTTGAGCCAATTTAGTGAATTATTGCGGACGCTTGTCGCTCGAGATCACTCGATATTTCGGCTAGAAATGCAGTTTGTGCATCGTAATCAGACGCCGCATCAACAGTTTCGGAGTACCACTGAACATAAAGTTTCAGCTTTGGCTCAGTACCGCTAGGTCGGATGGTGACGCGCCTGCGACGATCACCGAACTCAAATACCAAAACATTGCCGTTGATACAGTCGATGTCCGATACCTGGCCGGTAGCGAGATCAGTTCTTTTAAGAGTTTGGTAATCCAAGGCCGCGGTGATCTTCTGGCCAGCCACTTGCTCTGGCGGACTGCTCCTAAAACTTGTCATGATGTCTTGCATCTGCGTAAAACCTTCGGCGCCAGGACAAACCATTGTTGCCATGCCTTCCAGTATCAAACCGTGTTCGTTGTAGAGTTCCATCAGACGGTCCCACAAGGTTTTGTTCTCAAGTTTCAGCTCAGCGGCATATTCAGCCACCGGTAGCGCACCAGATGCGCCGTCTTTGTCGCGAGCATAGTCGCCCTTTAGTAGACCAAAGCTCTCTTCTCCACCTAGAACAAATGTCTCGTCAGTGTTTTCTTTGAGGCGGATTATCTCTCCGATATATTTAAAACCGATCAAGATATTGTCATAACAATTTACATTATATTTCCGAGCAATCGACCCTAGCATTTCAGTCGTAACGATATTTTTAACTAAATAGTGTCGTGGGGTCAAGATTCCCTTGGCCTGAAGCTTAGACAGTACATAATCTGCTGCCAAGGCAACAGTTTGATTGCCACTGAGGTAAACCACCTCTGCGCCTCGACGCACCATGATGCCGAGGCGATCAGCGTCGGGATCGTTAGTTATGGCGATGTCAGCACCTTCGGCCAGCATTTGCTGAACTGCCATATCATTGGCTGATCTCTCCTCTGGATTTGGTTTGAAATCTTTAACTGTCGGAAAATTGCCATCTGGAACCATTTGCTGTTCGACTGGTGATATCTGCATAAATCCAGCTCTGCGTAGAACTGGCAAGGTATTGGTCTGTCCTGCGCCGTGGAGTGGAGAATAAACGATTTTTATGTCACGAGCGGTTCCTTCGGCCTGAGCTACGACTGTGTCGATATATATACTGTCAACGGACGGATCGATAATTGTGATCTGACCGTTACGCACCGCTTCATCAAAATCAGTTAACGAATGTATCTCGGCGATTTCGGCAGCTACTGCCAGTACGCCCTTGTCGTGAGGTGCGACCAACTGAGCGCCGTCGTTCCAATATGCCTTAAAGCCATTGTCGGCCGGCGGATTATGGCTAGCGCTTATCACGATACCGACAGCGCAGCCTAGATGGCGTACAGCAAAACTCAGCTCAGGAGTCGAGCGAAAACTATCGAAAATATATGTCTTGAAACCATTTGCGGCACAGACTTGAGCTGTATACTGACTCAGTTCAGGGGAACTCAGCCGTGTGTCACATGCAATTACTACGCCCTTTGTTGGGGCATCAGGGTCGATCGATTGAGAGTAGTGACAGAGAGCCTGTGCTGATTCACCGATCGTCACGCGATTTATACGATTTGATCCGATTCCTGTCGTGCCCCTTCGGCCAGCCGTACCGAATTCTATGACTTTAAAGAAAGCATCTTCGAGGTCTTTCCAGCGCTGATCAGCTATCATCAGCTCGAGCTCAGGCTTGTAATCGGCGTACTTTGCGCCAGTTAGCCAATCCTGCACGTTCTTTACTGCACCAGGCGAAAGATGCTCGTTCAAATCAATATTCATTAAACCCCCTTTTGAAAATAAAAATCTCTTAAACCATATATCAGTATATCAGACAACTAGCGCACCAGGGCGAAGCTATTTTTGCCCTTTTTTATCAGTGTTCTGACGCTGACTACTGTGTTCTCGTCAAACACTTTTTCCGAGTTGATCGATATAGCACCACTCGCAATCAACCTCTTTGCATCGCCACCGCTAGTCGCAAATCCAGCGTCGATCATCGCTTCAATAATTGGTTTACCACTCGCAACAACAGGGATCTCGGCAGCTAGCGCGTCCAGGTCCTGTTCGTCGA
>JBARQK010000035.1:0-9412 GCA_049643705.1 Saccharimonadaceae bacterium (SeqCode)
TGTTTACCTATGAAATACCGCACGCTTTGATGGCGAGCGATAGTTCATCGCGCCAAAGCGTGCGGTTGTTGTTGTAACTAGTTCCTCGGATTGAAGTAGCGAATCTCGCTCTCCTCAACGATATACCAGCCGAGAGTTGTTTCTCCCAACGTCCTCCGGTCTCGGTTTGGAGCGATCAGTGTCAGCTGACCGGCGATCACTCTGACGGTTAGCTGACTGGCGTCTATTCCTAGCCTACGAAGCCAACTGTCGAAGTCGTCTCTAAAGTGATCTCGACATGGGACCAAACGGCATTCACCGTCATCCTTGACGATTTCGATGAAAACGTATGCGCCACCAGAGCTTACTCGGACAGCTGCCCAGAGCCTACCGTCTGTTTCCAGCGTACTAGCGGCTGCCAAAACGGCCGCTATACTTGCGTATCGCGTTCTTTTGACAGTCGTCAAATCGATAGAACTTGCCATCACCCCACCTTTCTTTTTGTAGACAATGTGGATGATCTGAATGATTATAGCATTTCCTACGGATTTGCATAGGTCTGTTTGCGTAACTAGATCACATCGATATCGGTTGTGTTGGTCCGGTGATCTCAAATATCGCAAAGATAGCCACGCCAGCGATCGCCAATAACGTAGCAATAGCAATCATAATAACGGTTGCAAGGTTAGATCTCGGCGGTGAAGACTCGGGGACTTGGTTTGGGTTAGGATTGTCCGTGGGCGACTTGGCATCTGCTGGCTGGTTGATTTCACCGTTAGTTTCATCTGGTTCCATTGCGAGTTCCTCACGTTAGATTATGCATCCATGTTAGCATATGCCCGCGTAGCTATCGACAAATCTCATAAAATTTGCTAATATAACAAATGAGTTTCTACTTTGGTAATTTTGGGGAATGTGTACACCTCCAAAATATACAAAGCAGTGCTAGCTAGGCTTGCTGCTAGGTTAGTACAGAGAAGGGATGCTAGACGCTAGATGCTAGAATAAACGCAGCCCGGACAGTCAATAAGTATTAAATTGTTTTCTAGAATCTATAATCTAGAGTCTAGAATCTGTAAAAACGGAGTTTTTACCCCATGCCAACCATTAACCAATTGGTGCGGAAACCTCGCAAGGTTGCGGACAAAAAGTCCAAATCACCTGCGTTAGGTCGCATTCAGAACACGCTGAAAACGCGTTACTACAACCAGAACGCACCACTAAAGCGTGGTGTTTGTATCAAGGTTACGACAAAGACACCTAAAAAGCCTAACTCGGCTCTACGCAAGGTCGCTCGTGTTCGTTTAACTAACGGTCACGAAGTTTGGGCCTACATCGGTGGCGAAGGTCACAACCTACAGGAGCACGCCGTTGTTCTAATTCGCGGTGGTCGCGTACCAGACCTTCCAGGTGTTCGTTATCACATCGTTCGCGGTGCGCTTGACCTCCAGGGTGTTGCAAAGCGTCAGCAAGGTCGTAGCAAGTACGGCGCCAAGAAAGAGAGCAAATAATGCCACGTAAAGTTACCAAAAGCCTACAGCGCGTTCTGAAACCAGACCGCAAATACCAGAGCATCCTAGTTCAGCGTTTGATCAACAAATCAATGCTAAATGGTAAAAAACTAGTTGCTGAACGTGCCGTTTATGGTGCACTCGAGCAGGCTGCAAAGACCCTAAAGAGTGAAGATCCGTTAGCTGTGTTTGAAAAGGCTCTGAAAAACGTTAGCCCGAACTTTGAGGTCAAATCTCGTCGTGTCGGTGGTGCTAACTACCAGATACCATTCCCAGTCCAGGGACATCGTCAGTTGCACTACTCATTCTCATGGCTAGTTCAATCAGCACGTTCTCGCAAGGGAATTCCTTTTGAAAAGCGTCTCGCTCTAGAGATCGTCGATGCCTACAACGAAACCGGTGCCGCCTTCAAGAAAAAAGAAGACACTCATCGTATGGCCGAAGCAAACCGCGCATTTGCGCACTTTGCTCGCACATAGTTTCGATTATTTGTCTAAAATGACCACCTCCATTATTTTGGGGTGGTCTTTTAGTTAGCTTATGCTTTATAATACAGGCATATGGGGAAAATAAAGTATTACAAGCTAGGCTTGATTTTGCTAAGTCTGATAACTGTTGGGCTGATCGTTGTAGCGATAATGTACTTTTTGTTGCCGGGTGGCATACAACAGTCACAGTCAGCACGCCAAAAAGCAGTTGAAATACTCGGCTCGACGACAACCAAAGCAAAACATCAGACGGTTTCGTCTGATTTTGGTTTTTCTATTGCTTATAACATGGTTACTTTTAACGCCGAGGGCTATGTCCAGGACAAAGACAGCCGTCCAGGATATTTCGATGGTCAGACCTATAATAATGATGAGCTGAAAACAACCCGAGGTTATGGAATCGTAAAACTGTATTTCAAGGATCAGGGCGGTCAAAAAATCAGTGATGGTGGAAAAGACGGTGTTCCGAGATATTCCCCAGTCCGACCGGACTTTGCGATTGTCGCAAATCGTCGCAAAGATTACTTTGGCGATCTGAGTAAGCCAGAGTACAAAGGCAAGACTAAATTGGACATTATAACCGAGCAAAAGGCCGCCAATCTCCGTAGCACCGACAAAGACGACGAGATCAAGGATTCGTCGGTGAAGGTCAACGGGATAGATTACCGGCTATTAACTGTCAAGAATCAGTTTGCTGCCTTGAGTGGTCAAATGGTAGTGCGAGGGTACACCTACCATTACATGACGGTTCAGAACGATCGACCATACTGGATAAGTATATTCGATGCCACGGACGGTACAGAGGCAGATGTTGCCGCATTCGAGGCGGTTATTTCGACGATCAAATACACTGTGCCGACTGATGGTGCGCTGGTGCTTCAGCCGACGAGTCCTGCCGCCGTATTAGCTGCCGCCGATGCACCCGACGACACCGCTAACCTACGCAGTACTATTAGTGACGATGCTCTCATCAACGTAGTTGCAAAGAACCAGATAGCATCGGTCCGCGTAGGCGTGATACGTTGTGCTTCGATCGATTATACTGTTCGGAATTATAAATTTCATCTCGACAAAGCTTGCCTCTTGACTATAGGGAGTGGCTCGATCGTTTCAAAGGACGGACTGGTCGCGACTAATGGTCATGTCGTGACCATTAGTGACAAGATTCTCTCTCAATATGCTTGGCCTCAGAACGACGCCGAGTGGAAAAGTTATTACGATTTCTTGATTGGCGCTGGTTATATTTCTCGTGCCGATCTCGTTACGTTGAGTGAGAAGGCCGTAGCAGGCAACCAAGATGCTTCTCGTCAGTTGATGAGCTATCTACAGCTAGTTCCAGAGACTGGGCGTAATCTGAATAATTCGAAGAATCAGTTTATCATCCAGACTTCCGATGACCCGATCCGATCGAACGCTACTTTCACCGAATGGCAATATAATAAAACTAACGTTGCGGCAACTATGGTGGATTCTGAAGTAAACCAAAAAAATTCATCCCTAGACATCAACTCAAAGTTTTCAGACGTTGCGCTACTAAAGATGAGCGGCGATTATCCGACAGTCGAACTATCTAGCCTGTCATTTATGAAAGCTGGCGACGAGATAACAACTATGGGCTTTCCGGCGATCGTCGATGATGGAGTGTCTACCGTAAAAAAGACTACTATTCCGACGGTTTCAAAAGGCTATGTTTCTTCAAAGATGACAGATGCTGGCGGCAATGTCTTGGCTCAGATGAGCGCAGAGATCGCAGCAGGTAACAGTGGCGGTCCGGCATTTGATACTTCTGGCAAGCAAGTCGGTATCAATACCTACGGAGGTAGTCAGTGCCCGAATGATACCTCTAGCACCAATGCGTGTTTTGGGGCAGGTGTATCTCGTGACGCCAAAGATATTAATGATATTGCCGCAAAAAACAATCTGACGATTTCGGCAGACAGTAGCCTGACTGACCTTTGGCACAAGGGCCTCGGTGAGTTCATAGCCGGTAAATACTCCAAAGCTGCTGTAACGTTCGCTGATCTCGATTCAAAATACCCAAACAACTATCTAGTTGCCAAATTCCTAACGACCGCAAAAGCACAACCAAAGGACGAGACCGACACTGAGTACGCATCTATCGGCGAGTATGCTCCGATCAATGCTGACGATGCTGAGTCTGTTAGTGATAGCAAAACAACTCTGATAGTTGTGATAGCTGTTTTGGGCAGTTTGTTTATAGCAGTTATAATCACCATTGTCTTTGTCGCAAACAGGTCTAGTCGTCGGACTAGCGCCATACTACAGCAGCCCCTAGCGTACCCTCCTCAATACGCACAACCAACCGCCTATCCTCAGCAGACATATCAACAACCGACTCAATATCCGCAACAAGCAGCTCCGCCACAAGCTATTCCGCAGCAGTTACCAACGTATCAGCCAGCCCCTCAGGCCCAGGTGCCTGATACGCAGTATCCGGTCAATCAACCACCGGCCCCAGGTAGCGACAAGAATGTTCAGGTTCCGCCGCCGTATAACAATAATAGCCCAGGAGGTTTCTAGGTACGGTTACGGCCGCCAATGGCCCGATATTATGTCCAGGAGGAATCATTATGTCAGATCAGGATCATCACAAGCATCATCGAAAGCATCGAATCAAAAAATCATTAAAAATGGTTCTAATATCGAGCGTATCACTACTGGTAGTGCTAGCTGGATTCTTTGTCTTTCTGACGTTTGCTAAACCAACGAAGTCTTCTGATGAGATAAAACAGGCGGGCAAGGATCTCATCGTCAAGACTGATATCGACAAAGCTGAACTCGTCCTGACAGAATCATCACTAGGTTTTAGCTTGAGCTATGACAATGAAAAGTTTACAGTAACAGGCCAGACAACCGATCCATCGTCGGACGATAAATACGTTACCGGTCAGAGTTACGAAAAAGAAGATCTGAGAGTTAAACGCGAATACAGCATGATCAAGTTCAAGTCAAAGGTATCCGAGGGGCCACTTTATAGTCACCCAGAGATGGTGGTACTAACCAACATTCGCAAGGACCATTTAACGGCAGCAATGGCAAAGCCAGAGAACAAAGGTAAAACAAAACTCGATGTTTATGAAGCAAGTGTTATAGAGCGACAGATTGCCTCGAAAATGAAGCAGGTTGGTCAGACGCAAAATGTCTCGATCAGCGGGATAGATTATCGTTTACTCGAGTTTACTTATGATACAGAGTCTTCGTACGGCCTTTCTGCTAGTTCGGTTGATCGGTACTACCTGACTATACAAAACGACCGTGCCTACCAGGTCGTCATGTACAACGTGAATGATCAAAGCGCTCGCGAAGAAATACCGGCGTTCGAGACTATCCAAAAGACGATTCGCTATCAGGGTCTCGACGCGTCAAAACTATCATTTCAACCGCTCGCTACTTTGGTAGCAGATCTGCCGAGCGACTCCATAAATACGCCGAAAGAGCTAAAGGACGAAACACTATTTCGAGTAGTCGCAAAGAACCAGCCAGCAGTTGTACGCATCGGGGCTTCTAGGTGTGCTAACGTCTCGATCCAACTACCTGGTGAAGTAGCCGATCTAGGACGATTGTGCGGGGCCGGCATCGGTAGTGGCTCATTCGTATCAAAGGACGGTTATGTTGCGACTAACGGCCACGTCACGAGGCTTCCTGCTTCGTATCTAATAGGTAAGTACTACCTATATGACCCTGACAAAAATTCTTTCCTAGATAAAGTCATAAAGCTACTGGGATATCTAGAAAAACTAGATGTCATCACCGCCAGCCAAAAGAAAGCCGTTATTGACGGCCTGAATGCGGGAGACAGCCAGGCAAAATCGATAGTTCTGAGTCTCGGCAGTAAGTTCCCGGCTTCGTCTCTAGTGCTCGACGACGACAAGAGCACGTACGCTCTACAGACGGGCAGTAAACCGATGCGGATTAAAAGCGATCTGTCTGGTTTTGATCTGAACGAAACAGTTATCGATGCCAAATACGTCGATGCTAATTATGATGAAGGGACCAACCTCAAGGGCGTGTCCCTCTATGAAAACAAAACAGGCATGTCGGACGTATCCATCCTAAAAGCCAACGGGAACTTCCCGATCATTAACATAGGCTCTATCTCAAACTTGAGCCAGGGCGATTTGATCACGGCTATCGGTTTTCCAGCGTTCGTTGATGGCGGATTGTCTACGACTCGCAGTAAAACTGTTCCAACGGTAACGCAGGGCAGGGTAGTCAGCATAGATGGCGACAATCAAAAGTATTCCGGGAATAAACTCATCGCCACAACAACCCAAATCAGTGGTGGCAATAGCGGCGGGCCAGCTATCGACAAAGACGGCAATATGATCGGCCTGAATACCTATGGCTCGATCAAATGTTCAGATGCGAAATGTTTTGGTGATGGTACGGCGCGTGATATCGCCGACTACCAGGCGCTATTGGCAAAGAACGACATCAAACTAGATACAAACAGCGAGATATCTAGTGAATGGCAAAAAGGCCTCGATGCTTTCGACAAAGAAGATTACGGTGCGGCAGCGAAACACTTTTCCAAGGTTGAACAGCTCTATCCAGCTAGCTATCTGGCTGCCGAGCTCGGCAGGGTAGCCCGGGCAAACTCGCCGAGTCTATTTGATATTTCTAGTGACGACATGCCACGTATGATTGTCGCCTGGTCGATCGGTACTGTCATACTGCTCGCGTTCATATCAGTTATCGTGCTAGTCATCATGCTAGCTAGGCACAATAGACAGGAGCGTCGGGCATCACAGATCCAGCCTCCTATGACGCCTCCGCCCATAGATAATCCCCAGACTCCGTATGGTCCGTGATTGAACCTATGACTGGCTGTCCCAGACCCGCAGTGTCTAAATCCTTGCGAAACGCAGAAACCCGAGTTTATTGAGGGGAACTGGCACAACACTATTTACAAAGAGCTTATTGTTACTGTATAAAGGTAACTAATGATATTTATTCGATGGAAGATTAAATACTAAATGATCCGCGGAGGTGTCTCGTATGACGCACGCCTCCCCGGATATGACGTCCTGCAATCTGAGTCTCGTAAAATGGCTACTCCCATCGAAATCAACAGTGATGTTCTCCAAGTATTTTCTGGTGATAGACCACACTTTGGCCATCTAACCAACCCTGCATATGACAGATATCTCAGGATGCATAAAGTTCAAGTAAAAAATGGCGGAGCTAGACTGTTAGAAAAGTTGGCAGGTGAAATGTCGAGTGAGATATTGCCAGATTTTCTGGACGCTGCCGGGTGGGCGTATGCAGAGTCGGCATTGAGCGATAGTGAGTTGAGTGCTATCGAGAAAGTCGATCGACTATCTATTGCTGAAATGAACTGGCAGAGGGCGCTACAGTCCGTGGATTCGATGAATGGCAGTGAACTCGGGGATTTGATCATCTCTGACTCGCAGCCGTTTAGGCTGGCATTAAATATAGCATATCTGCCCCTTATGAAGGCTATCGCCGTAGGGAACGTGACTAAGTCGGTACGTTATAGGGCTTTCGCAGATACATTGGCTATCGCGCAGCTTGCCATCGTGCATCAAGATCTGGCTCGGCGTGACGGAATCTCAGAAGGCGTTGCCGATATGACTGGTCTGGTCTACGAGTGTACGGCACTCCTAGCGCTACTCGATATTGATGACCCTAGGTATATACCGATTCCATCATCTCCTCGTGCAGATAGTGGGTACTATCACCGGGATCAGACACATGACATCACGATCATAAATCAACACTGGGGTGATATCAGAAAAATAATTCCTGTCGAAATAAAGAAGCACCCATCAGGAAAAGATAGGTTGCGATATATGGCCATAATAATTAGCAAAAATGACCTGGTTGAGCATAAACACTCCACCGCAGAAGCAACAATAGACTCCTACACCAGAGCAACCGAGGGTCGTGCATCACAGGCGGACATAGCATTAATGGAGCAGGTGTCCTCTAATTTAAAGGGCTTATTGAGAGACTATCAATGTGGCTTTACGCCAGAAGGAATGGCCGTAGACAGCGTAACTAGGTTTTATGTCGATAGGCGCAAGAAATCCGCTAGAAAAACATCAAAAATATCTGCTTGACATTTAGATGTAGTATTGTATGATAAATCTATTATGTCTGAGATAGAGAAAATTCCGCAGACAGAGATAGACGCTCGATTTGACGAGACTATAGCTAGTGGCGTATTTGACGTTTACCATATTGGTACTGACGATGATCCGATTAGGTTTGCCAACCAATGTGCTGCGTTTGACGTACTGGCTCGTGAGACCGACAAGAGCATAGGCTATGAAAACATGCAGTCAATTCTAAATCGTATTGACGGTTTGAGGAATAGGATTTTTTATAAATTCGGTTTTCTAAAGAACATTCCGGAGTCTCTGATACCAGAGGTCGAGAATAAGCTTGCTGGATTGCTAGAATTCAATCAAATTGAGTATCACGAACCCGTCATGGCAACCGGCTTACTCAGGGCAGTGAGTCTCTCTGGCGTTTCCAGCAGAGAATTGCGCATGAACGAAAATGGTGCTGTCTTTGGATACTTATATGGTGTTAGAGTCTATCTGCACGATGACGGTTCTTATCGAGCAGGACTGGTTATAGGCAGCGCAATCGTCGATGACGGTGGTTTGCTAGCAGAATTTCCTGTGGAAGATGAGGTTGTCGTTGTCCCTATCGGCAAGGACACTGGTGCAGAGCTTTACAAGGTTATCAAGATTGACAGCGAACCGTTACGATAATGCATTCTATGTCACGACAAGATTTCATTCAGTCAAACTACTGTTATTCGTAGGACAATACGCCCTGACCAGACTAGTTAAACTGTCAAAAATATGCTACAATCATACCCATACGCCTATTAAATTTGGCAAAAAATAACTTTAGAAGGAAGACTAAATATCATGGCAGTAAAAAACGTCCCGCTCAAGGACTATCGCAATATCGGCATCATCGCACATATCGACGCCGGTAAGACTACAACAACAGAGGGTATCCTATATCGCACAGGTTTGTCGCACAAGATCGGCGCAGTTCATGACGGCGAAACAACGACCGACTGGATGGAGCAAGAGCGCGAACGCGGTATTACTATCACATCTGCTGCTGTGACTTGTTTTTGGCGTGAGCACAAGATCAACATCATCGATACTCCAGGCCACATCGACTTTACTGCCGAAGTTGAACGTAGCCTTCGCGTACTCGACGGTGCTGTTACAGTATTTGACGGCAAAATGGGCGTTGAAGCTCAGTCCGAGACCGTTTGGCGCCAGGCCAACAAATACGGCGTGCCTCGTATCTGTTTTATCAACAAGATCAACCAAATCGGTGGAGATTTCTACAAATCTCTCGAGTCAATCCATGCCCGCCTGAGCAAGCATGCATTGCCTGTTCATATACCTATCGGTTTTG
>JBARQK010000036.1:0-4874 GCA_049643705.1 Saccharimonadaceae bacterium (SeqCode)
ATATAAGCATGAGTGAGCTTTTACCATCAGCACGTTTCCATTCGACGCGCAGACGACAACCCTATTTGGGCACGAGTGCTGGCGCAGGCGTGATGGCGGTGAGTTTGATAGTAATAAACATAACTTAAGGAGGAAATATGAAAGTAATAAAAATAGGTGCGATCTGGTGTAACGGGTGCCTAGTTATGAAGCCTAGGTGGGGTGAGATTGAAAAAGAGAACCCGTGGCTAGAAACAGAATTCTTTGATTTCGATGAGAGCCCCGAAATTGTCAAAAAATACAGCGTAGATGAAAATCTTCCAGTAGCAATATTCTTGGACAAAGATGGCAACGAACTAAAAAGGTTTAATGGGGAGGTGGAGAAAGATGAGCTACTCAAGGCACTCGAGACATTTCGATCTAAGTAAAAAATGGCTATTAATCCTCGGTTCAGTGCTCATAGCCACTTTCATCGGGCTATTCTTTCATGTTAAAGCTCAGGCACTTGAACCAAAGAATAACGTAAACCTCTATCTTTTTTGGGGCGACGGCTGCCCGCACTGTGCGCATGCAAAAGATGTACTTGAGCCATATGTAAAGCAACGTCAGAATATTGGGTATCAAAAGTACGAGATTTACTACAACGTCGAAAACCAGAAAAAAATGCAGTCAGTCGGAGAGGCACTGAAAATAGATGCTTCGGGTGTTCCTTTGTTGGTTGTCGGAGATAAGCCGTATATAGGATTCTCGGATAGTACGGGCACTGAGATTAAAGAGCGTCTGGAATATTGCTCCGTTAACACTTGCCCGGACAGCGTCGCGGAGATAGTCGGAGTTGAAAAACCAACATCTAAAGACATTTCTAACACTACAGAAGAAGATACTAGGTCGGGACCAGCTACCAGATCAAACCAGAGTAGTACATCGCGCACAGATGGATACATAGATTTGCCACTGATAGGTAAGATTAATACGGCTCACTTTTCCTTGCCGGTTCTGACAGTAATAATCGCGCTACTTGACGGATTTAATCCCTGTGCAATGTGGGCGCTTTTATTTATCATCACACTACTTATAGGCATGAAAGATCGCAAAAGAATGTGGCTCTACGGCACAACGTTCATTGTCATCTCGGCCGCAGTCTACTTCATTTTCATGGCTGCGTGGCTCAATCTGTTTATGTTTATCGGCCATATCACCTGGGTACGCACGATTATTGGTCTGCTCGCGGTTGCAGCTGGTGCCTACTATTTGTACGACTGGTATCAAAAGAAAACTGGCTGTAAAATCACGGGCGACGGAAAGCGACGCGAGGCATTTTTCCGACTACGGGAAATAGTCAAAGAAAAGAATATCTGGCTAGGGCTTGGAGGGATTATTGTACTCGCAGCTGCGGTCAACGTCGTTGAACTGGCGTGTAGCGCTGGGTTGCCAGTGCTTTTTACTGGCATTCTTAGTACCGCCGGGCTGGAGGCGTGGCAATATTACGCCTACATGTTACTCTATATTCTATTCTTCATGTTTGATGATTTGGTCGTGTTTGTCATTGCCATGACGACACTGAAGGTTGTCGGCATTGAGTCTAAATACACTAGAGCAACCAGACTGGTTGGTGGTATTGTGATGTGCATTCTCGGTTTTCTACTTATTTTCGCACCACAAGTATTAATGTTTGGCTAAAGGAAGGTTATCATGAATAAAAAGTTCATTATTAGCATTGTGTTGCTTATTAGTCTTTTTGGTTTGGTCGCGTTCTGGCCGAAAACGACGTGCGATGCCTCGGGTGCAAACTGCAGACCATTCAGCCAGTTGCAAACGAAGCAGCCAAAGGCGGAAATAGTTCAGAACGAACTGCAAAATAATACGGCACTGCTCATTGATGTTAGGGAACCAGATGAATTTGCCGTAGGTCATGCCGAAAATGCCAAGAACATACCGCTCGGCGATATTGAAGCGGGAAAACTAACCGAAGCCACTAAGACCGTAAAGATATATGTCTACTGTCGAAGCGGTAAGCGCGCTGGAGTCGCAAAGACAGCGCTCGAGAAACAGGGATATACAAACGTCGAGAGTCTAGGTGGCTTAAGCGACTGGAGAGAAATCGGTGGACGTACAGCAAAATAAGCAAATTCTTGAACTCTCATGGCAGAATATGCGGCCAGAATTGTTTATTGGTGATTCAGGAGTGACACTAAAAACTGGTGAAAGTATAGACATAGTCCTATCAGAGCACAGATACTGTGTCGGCTATATACGATTTAAAGCGCGAGAACGCACCCCATGTCAGGACAAGGCAACTATACCTTCGGGCAAAGAAGGACAGTGCGATTTCTGTAAACAACAAGACGCTTCATTTACGGCAAAAACTGGCTATGGACTATCCAAACAAGCAGGTGACTTACTTAGTGCTGATCACGCTGTGTAATTGGCGTATTTCGCCGATGACGTCATAAAAGTTGGCGTCGCGCTGTGGGAGCGACGTGAAGTACGCGTATTGGAGCAGGGCGCGATTGCTTGCCTTTTCATTGGTAGGGGCAACGGCACGATGGCAAGAAACTTGGAGCGAAAAATCCATACTCAGGTTGGGTTAACCGAATGGGTGCGCCTCGAAACAAAATTAAAGAACCTACAGAAACTACCGACTCAAATCCACATACAGCTCGCGCTTGAGGGCATATTCGACAGGATTCGCTCTATCACTCCATCGCAGATTATGTTTGATACGCCAGACTTTCAGTATTTACTACCGTCGTATAGCCTTAGGTCAGAGGTGGCTGAATCCGACATACTCTTAGTGCAGAGCGTCCCTGAGAGCACGCGAATTAGCGGAACGATAGTTGGCGTCATGGGTTCTACGCTACTCATCACCGCTGCAGATGCTCATGTCTATGCAGTAGGCGGAAGATATCTATCTGGGTTTCATTGCGTTGACCTGTCCTCAACATTTAAGCATCAACTAGCAGGGCTGGAGCTGAAAAAGATTCCCGCTAACCGGCAACGCAGTCTATTCGACATTTGATCCAGCGCCGTTATAAATTAAGCTTTTAGTCCGCTCTTCAGCTTAAATATAAACTGTCAACTGCGAACGACAGATAAAACATTTCTTCATCGGCCGTAAACCATAAATCCATACGCGTAACTGACGCCCGGAAACAGACTAAGCATCGCCGTCCGTCTCGTGCTCATCGATATCGTCATTTTTCTATAATACTGAGCTGATTTAGTCCTGCTAGATTTCTATGATCGTTCTTTATGCCCAGCCACGAAGGGACTTCCAGATGAAGTCTTAGCGCGTGCGCAAATTGGTTAGAATGATGAAATATTCGCAAACACAGTATAGTACTACATGTAGTAACCAACAAAGGAGCGTTTCTATGAACTACAAGTCATTTAAAAAGAACTGGCCTTACATAGTCGTACCGATATTAGTATTGACGGTAATCGTATCGTTAGTATGGGCCTTTACTGAGAACAAGCGCGCCAACGAACTGAGTACTACAAATATGCAAAATAATAATCAGAGTCAGGTAGACACAAAAACGCGACTAGAAGATCACGGAATTACGCCACTAGAATCAGCTGAAGCTAGCAATAGCCAGACAACTGCCGACGAGCTTGCTTATCTTATAGAGGAGGAGAAGCTTGCACATGACGTGTATCAGGTAATGTACGATAAATGGGGCTCTCGAGTGTTTGACAATATCAATAACAGTGAAACGACACACCAAGATTTGTTGCTCGCTGTCATGGAAAGTCGTGAGCTTCCCGATCCCCGCAAGAGCGACGTCGGTAAATTCACCAATCCGGATTTACAAGCTCTTTATGACAAACTCACAGCTCAGGGCAGTCAAAGCCAGGCCGAAGCGTTTAGAGTCGGTGTAATAATTGAAGAGACAGACATCGCCGATTTGAATAAAATAATAGCCAACCTGGACGTAAAAGATACGGATATAAAGGCCGTGCTTGAAAATCTGCTAAACGGGTCAGAAAATCATCTACGCGCGTTCAATCGCCAAGCAAGTAGATAAAATATACTGATTTTGCTGTAGTGTCTATCAAGAAGCAATCCTCGAAACAGAGTCTTAACGAACTAGCTGCTCCTTGCATGGGTTGTCGGCGCAAACAAATAGAGCGCTTCGACAATTGATATTCAGGATCTGGGCCAAGCACAGCATCCAAGGCTATAAGCTCAATAGTGCTGCGTTCTTTACGGTCACGTGATGTCAGAGTGTGTATTCTCTCCCAATATACTTTGTTAGTTTGATAAACTCTAAAAGCTGGTCTGCTATGCCTTTTAATGCAACGCGCCACATTATTTCACAGCTGCCATTTTGTGAAAGAATGTTTAAGCTACCATGCCAGGCAACCATACCGTCGATAATCGCCAGCTTGCGATGGTATTTGACGGTGCAAAGGACCTTCGCGTCCAACTCTTGAAGCTTTTCAATTGCGACAAGCGCTTGCATCTCATATTCTTCATCGTGCTCAATCGGGTTTCTTGTATTTACGGTAACTAATACTCCTCTCCGTCTTAATTTAGTAACCGCCGGCAATAGTTCTTCGATCCGCCTCAGGGTGATAAATGGGCTTTCAATGATGACACTTTCTCGAGCAGAGTAAAGGTCTTTCTCGAATGCACGATAAAAGGACTGCTCATCATACATCTGGACGCCTCTGGGGCTACTGAAGATACTCATAGCCAGCCTCCTCTTCGTCATAGAATAGCTCACCATTGACGTCCTTAATGCCTAGCTGTTTTAAGTTTTCGACGAGTTTTTCGATGGATTTCAGTGTCTTGTCCGTTATTACAAAAACAGGGGTTGAGGTGTTCGCAACTTCACACTCCGTCCCAGCCAAATTAGTTTTAACTATTTTAACCAAACCACGCCCCCTGT
>JBARQK010000037.1:0-10588 GCA_049643705.1 Saccharimonadaceae bacterium (SeqCode)
GCGCATGATCAGGCGTTGGCTGGTATGGCCCTTGTGGCTCGTCGTGGTCATCGTCCTGGCCGGCGGTTCGTTTGGCGCCTACAGCGTCAATCAGGCTGCTATCGACCACGCGTTGGCACTTCGTGACTGCTTGTCGGCGAGGATTCTGATGGACGCCCGCCAACAGCGTGGTGACGTCGTCAGGCAGGAGGACTGGGACAAGTGGAGGGCGATGTGCACTCCGCCTCAGGCCCCCGCGCCCGTGCCGGGTCCGTCGACGACTTCGCCGACGCCCATCCCGCCGAGCGACCCGGTGCCCTATGTCCAGCCGTGCAAGTTCTACGCGAACATGCCGGCGAAGCTCAAGGAGCATCCGGGGAGTTTCGGCTCGAAGCGCGGTCTACTGGTGCCCAAGCCGATGTCGCGGTTGACCGCGGTTGAGGCCCGTGAGGAGTTCATGACAGCCCTGTCGAAGGACTGTATGATCCTGGCGGTTTGGTCCGTGCACTTCGGTGCGCGGGCCTTGGACGTCAACCAGGTGACGAGCCAGTATGTCAGTTCGGACGTCATCCGACGTGTCGATCTGGCAGAACTTCGGTCGCGTCTGGCCGAGATGGACGTCTCGCTTCGGGAACTCCCGGCTGGCGAGACGGTTTTGACCGTCACTGCCGAGCCGGGCAAGATCCCGAAAGTGCACGAGGTCGAGACGGCGTATCAAAAGCCGTCACAGATCCTCGTGTTCACCGACCGTGATGGTACGATCCGCGAAGTGCGGATCAACTGCTACGGTCAGCCAATCCTGGATGGGTCGCAAGACCCGACTCGGAGGTTCTACCCAAACAACTAGCTGTCGCAACCGCTTCGGCGACCCTCGGTCCTCACGGATCAGGGGTCGCCGAGCGGACGACAAATTATTATGGGATAACATGATTTGATAAAACATCGATGATCAGTTCTAGCTGTGCTCTTTTCCTTGCTGTTATCGCAGCAAATCCTGTATGCTTGGTTATATGAAAACTCCTCAATCTAGAAAATTAGTCAGCGCCATAATAATAACGGCTGCCGTGATCGCAGTTGGCGTAGCGTTGACCATCTGGTATTTTAATTCTTTACCTCAGCCAGAGGGTGTTGGTCGGCCAAATAACACCGTCGTGCCAGAGAGACTGGATCCTATGCGGAATACAACTTCTCACGACTCCGACTCGATCTGGAGTGGTTACGTAGCTCACGGACAGACCTTTATCGCAGTTGAAGGTAAGGTACGAGTACCATCCGTCAAATGCACAAACGAAGACCAATCATTCACTGCTTGGGTTGGGTTTGGAGGATATGAAGTTGCTACGGTGGAACAAACTGGTTTTGCGATAACGTGCCATAACGCCATGGAGTACGCAAAGTACTCAGCTATAGACGGCGTTTGGTATTATTCGTGGGCTCTCATGTATGGTTCGGGTCCTTCAAAGACGTTCAGTGTGGAGGTGCGTCCTGGCGACGAGATGCTTTATCGTGTCGAACGTGAAGGAGAGTCTTACCACTTGACAGTTAAGAACCTTACTCTCAATCAAACCGATACGACGACCGAGGAATGTCATCAACTCGATTCTGCTAGCGCGGAGGGCATGAGGTCTTGCGCTATAGACATGGTGGAGTGGATCGTCGAACGAGCAGGCCATGCGGCGATGTTGGATTTTGGTAAAGTCCATCTTTATGACAACAAGGCAACAACTGAGGACGGTAAGACTATGCGTCTAGATGAGCTACCAAACACGCGAATTCATATGGCCAATTCGACTGATACGATGACCGAGACTGGACTTATCCAGGACGATGGATCGTTTGATATTATTTGGAAGGGGACTGGTGTAGCTGGTAAGCTCTAACTCTATTTCCAGGCTGGTAGCATTTGTTTTTCTCGGCTCGCTGTTACAATGAGATTATGAATAAACTTTTTGGTGGAATATTGGCATTATTGATTGCACTGAGTTGTGCGCCAGTTGCTAGCGCGGGTATAAATGACTTTACGATCAGCAACTTTGACATTCAATATAGTCTCGGTCGTGACGGTGATAGGCGTAGTACTCTAGAGACCACCGAAACGATCACGGCTGAATTTCCTGACAGTGACCAAAATCATGGCCTCGAGCGGATGATCCCGGCACAGTACAACGGACATTCCGTGTCTCTGGAGATTGATTCGGTAACGGACGAAAACGGCAATAGTCTCGAATACTCTATCAAAGAGGGCAATGATAACAAAGTATTGAGGATTGGCTCTGCCGATACGTACGTCCATGGCACAAAGACCTATGTCATAGCGTACAAGCAATATGACGTAACGAGGCTGTACTCGAACACTGCCCAGATGGAGTGGTACTGGGATACGAACGGCACTCAGTGGTATGTGCCGATCGATAAGTTGAACATTACCGTGCAAGTCGACAGTGCGATAGCTGATAAATTGACTGGTGATAAGGCATGCTACCAAGGCTTCGCTGACTCAACTGAGCAATGTAGTTTTGAGGTGTTCGACAATGGGCAGTTCAGCGCCAGCGCGACAAACCTCGAGCCGGGTGAGAATGTGACGCTGGCCATTGGCTTTGAAAAGAGTACGTTTGGCGACTATGAGATGACACTATGGGAGATCATATGGGTAGGGATAATCTATGCGAACATGATCTTATTTGCTGTAGCAATCGCCGTAGCGATATGGCTAGCAGTTCGGTTCAATCGCATAAAAAATCGCACACGCGAGATGGGTACGATCGTGCCAGAATATCTGCCCCCACCACAAGCTAGTGTTTTGACTTCTGCTCGCGTTGATGAGGTACGACGATCGGCCATGACTGCGCAATTGATTGATCTGGCAGTTTGTCATTATATAAAGATTCATGAGATCAAGAAGAAAACTGCATTTACACCGGCCGAATACGAGCTAGAGATCACGAGCAATATCGCTGATCTGAGATGGGAAGAGCAGGAACTGCTGAGAGATACGTTTGGCTCGACAGGCACAGAGGTTGGTACTCGCTTTAACCTAAAGGCTTTACGCAAGAGCACAGGCTACGGTCATATGATATACAACAACACTAAGGTTCTAGATAGGATCATTCGCAAAGAATATAATCTCAGGTACAAAGACGAGGCTGGTAGAGATTGGTTTAGGCGGATTGGCACTAGATTGATGATTATTGGCGCACTTACTCTGTCTGTGGGGCTATTGACCGTTGGCATTGCCGCTTTTATCTCGTCGTACTTTTTGTGGTCGCTTACTGATGAGGGTTTGGCTCTAAAGAGATATCTCAAAGGTTTGAAACTGTATATTAGTGTTGCCGAAGAGGAGCGACTACGAATGTTGCAAGGCCCTGAAACTGCAGAGAAGGTTGCTTTTGTGGCTGACGGCACGGAGGTATCTCAGCTGGTAAAACTATACGAAAGAGTACTGCCGTATGCCATATTATTCAACCAGGAAAAGCAGTGGAACAAACAGCTCGGACAATACTACGAAGCTAGTGGCCAGCAGCCCAATTGGTATGCTGGAAATTCGAATGCCTTTAATGCGGTCGCATTCGCTACTGCGATGAGTAGTTTCTCGAGTGGCAATAGCTATATTTTGTCGAGCAGCTCTAGCTCGAGCACTGGCGGTTCTGGAGGCGGAGGCTTTTCTGGCGGCGGAGGCGGCGGAGGCGGCGGTGGTGGCTGGTAGCCGTTGCTAACATATTCGTCCAGGACTATACTAAGTTTATAAAAGAGGAGCATCTATGAAGCGTTCACACAAGATATTGGTTGTCGTAGCAGTGTTGGTAGTATCGTTTGTTGGGATCGGCGTACTAAACGGCCGTGCTTTTGCTGGTGTAAAATTTGACGCTGGCCAATCAAGCTATATAAAGAAAGGCGACAAAGTTGACGGTGGTTTGTATTCTGCTGCTGAAGCGGTAAGAATCGAAGGTGAAGTCGACGGTGATGTTTATTGCGCCGGACAGACAGTCGTTATAACCGGCAAAGTTAATGGCGATATAAACTGTGCTGGCGATTCAGTGACATTTAGCGGTGAGGCAACTGGAGACGTTAGGCTATTTGGCGCTACAATCAGCGTTATGGGCAAAATTGATGGTGACGCGGTGCTGCTCGGTCAAAGTATAAATATCGAGTCGACCGCTGTAATCGCACGCGACCTGACGGCTGGTAGTGAAAAAATGGTATTTAACGGCAAAGCTGGGCGTGATTTTATCGGCGCAGCAAAGGACGCAACAATCAATGGTGCGATCGGACGCAATCTCGAGGGTGAATATGAAGTTCTGAGAATTGCTAGCGGCTCGACTGTCGGTGGATTTGTTCACTACGGTAGCTTGAATGACGCTGTTATTGACGGCAAGGTCTCTGGTGAGGTAAAGCGTTCCGAGCCAACAATGTATGATGGCCAAAAGGCGAGTATGGCGACCAGTTTCTTTTGGATAGTAGCATCGATGTTAGTTTGGACGTTGCTGACAGCTCTCGCACTGTTTGTTATCATTCCAAAGAAGCTTGATCAAATAACCGGTATCGACACTCGACAGGCCATTTTCGCCGCTGCTATTGGTTTTATGGCGATGATTATCGCGCCGATATTCGCTGTTACGCTGATGATAACAATTGTTGGCCTGCCACTGGGGCTAGCGCTATTGCTCGGATGGATCGTACTGATTATTATCAGCTCCGGTGTGACCAGTCGTTACATCGCACGAGTTGCTTTTGCGAAACAACCGATGAGTCCGCTGTTGGCTACACTGGCTTCGGCAGCGATACTGGGACTTATCTTTGTTATTCCTATCATCAATATCATTGCAATAATATTGTCCACGGCGTTTGGCATCGGTGCGTTGATCTACAGCCTGCGCGGTCAGTACGATAAAAAGAGTCGCAAGAAACTTTCAGCCAAGTCTTGATGCTTTTTAGGGCAGGCTCATATATAATAGGCTCATGATAGAAGTTAAGGGAGTCGTAAAATCTTACGGCAAGAAACAGCAAATATTTACTGCACTGGATGGCGTATCGTTTACTGTCGCCAAAGGCAAAACGGTCGCGATCGTCGGAAAATCCGGCAGCGGCAAAAGTACCTTGATGCACATCATGAGCGGTCTAGATCATCCATCGAAAGGCGAAGTTATCGTCGATGGCGAGCATATATCGCTACTCGGACAAAAAGAGCTAGATACTTTCCGCGCCGAGAAGATCGGTTTTATTTTCCAGGCGTTTTTTGTCCAGGCCAATGAAACTTGTTATGACAACGTAGCGTTGCCTCTGGAAATTGCTCGTACAAAGCTAGCGGATCGAGCTAGTCTGATAAAGTCGGCGCTAGAGGCGGTTGAGCTGGCGGACAAAATAGACCAGAAAGCAAAGAATTTATCAGGTGGACAAAAACAGCGCCTAGCGATCGCTCGTGCTATCGTTAATGAACCTAGTATCATCTTTGCCGATGAGCCGACCGGCAATCTCGACTCGGCTACCGGTGAAAAGATCGAAGATTTGTTATTTGATTTTAATAAAAAGCTAAAGACAACACTAGTGATTGTCACGCATGATGATGACCTGGCGAAAAAATGCGATATCCGGATATATCTAAAAGACGGCGTGATAGTAAAGACCGAAGGTCTCGACAGAAAATCGGTCAAATCGACAGCAAAACGAAAGGCAACCAAATGAAGATGATTGATCTGGTAAAGCGCGGTGGCCGTAGCTTAAAAAATGCCAAAGCGCGGACGATTTTAACGAGTCTCGCGATTGCGGTCGGTGCGTTCACGCTGACACTCAGCCTGGCGGCAGGCGAGGGTGCTCGTCAATACGCTGAAAAATTGATTAGCAGCAATGTAGATCCGCAGTCGGTTTTTATAGCCAAAGACCCGAGCATATTTGGTGAGGGCGGTGCGCCGGGTGCAGGAGGACTCAAGGAATACTCTGTTGACGCAACTGCTTTTGGCGGCGCGTCGTTCAAATCACTTACCCAGGCTGACATTGAAGCGATCAGATCTACGCCAAACGTCACTTCCATCCTGCCGATGTATATAGTCAATGCGCAATACATTGTTTTTCAAGGTAAAGACGGCAAGTTTACTACTGATATAACGGCTTATGACCCGAGCGTTCGTTCTGAGGTCGCTGCCGGCAGCTTGCCAGAGATTGGTGAGCAGATAGCCGATGACGGCGTGATCGTGCCAGAGGGTTACCTAAATAAATTAGGCAGTCCGAGTCCTTCTGATATGATCGGCAAAACCGTTACGTTGCATCTGATCAAGCCGAATACCAAGTTGAGCGAGAGTGAGATCCAGCAGATACTATCTGTAGAAGGTCCAGAAGCATTGCAGCGCAAGCTAGCACCAGAGACACGGGACGTGACGCTAAAAATTGTAGCCATCAGCGCGCGTTCGAGTACTTCGCTATCGACCAGCACGGGACTTTTCATGTCGGAAAAGAAAGCGGGGGAGTTATCTGACTACTTGACCGCAGGTACCGATAGCTATCAGAAATACATCACAGCTTCAGCTACCGTCAAAGACGGCGTCAATCCAGCATCAGTAAAAGCCGAGATAGAAAAGAAAGGCATGATCGCCAAGACCGCCGAAGATTTACAGACACTACTATTTACAATCGTCAATATACTGCAGGGTATCGTAGTTGGATTTGGCATCATTGCCCTTATCGCCAGCGTGTTCGGGATCATCAATACCCAGTATATTAGCGTTCTCGAACGTACGCGCGAGATTGGCCTCATGAAAGCGCTCGGTATGCGCGGCCGTCATGTTAGTCGATTGTTCCAGTTCGAAGCGGCATGGATCGGTTTCTTGGGCGGAATTATCGGTGCAGGATTAGCATGGAGTATCGGTGCAGCGATGAATCCTTGGATCACTGAGACCCTAAAGTTAGGCAAAGGGAACAGTTTGTTGATTTTCCAGTTACTACCAGTCGCCGGTTTGATCGTAGCTCTCATGCTCGTCGCTATGCTAGCCGGATGGTTTCCTGCCAGAAAAGCAGCAAAACTCGATCCGATCGAAGCGCTGCGGACAGAGTGATATACTAGGCATATGTTAGATATTCGTTTTATTAGAGAAAATGCAGACCGTGTCCAGGAAGCATCGCGCCAAAAAGGCTACGATGTTAATATTGCAGAACTTTTACAGCTGGATGATTCGCGACGTGAACTTCAGCAGCAAGTTGATGAGTTGAGAACTCGCCGAAACGAAGTCTCGTCTAGGATGAAGGGCGGGAAGCCTGATCAAGCGACTATCGACGAGGGCAAGCAGATCAAAGTTGAGCTGGCTGAACGAGAAGGTTATCTGACTAACGCTGATGTCGAGTTTACTGCGCTGTTAAAAAAGATTCCAAATATGCCACTCGACTCTGTGCCAATCGGTACTAGTGAAGACGAGAATGTCGTTACTAAAACCGTCGGCGATCTTCCAAAGTTCGATTTTGAGCCAAAGAGTCATGCACAAATAGCCGAGGCAAAGGGCTGGCTCGACAAAGAACGCGCCGCGAAAGTTGCTGGTGCTCGCTTCGCATATATCAAGGGCGACCTTTTCATGCTCGATTGGGCAACAAAGACCTTTGTGCTGAACGAGCTAACAAACTATGACCTCATTGCTAGGCTAATTGCCGAGAATGGCTTGGACCTCACGCCAACAGCATTTACGCCAGTCGATCCGCCATACGTAGCGCGCACAGATGTGTATGATGCTACAGGTCGATTAAATCGCGAAGAAACAACCTACAAACTGGCTGACGATGATCTATGGTTGAACGCGAGTGCCGAACATGTTTTAGCGCCAATGTATCTAAACGAAACACTTAATGAAGTCGATTTGCCGATCCGTTATGTTGGCTACACGACAGCTTTTCGTAGGGAGGCTGGAACCTATAGTAAAGATACCGAAGGATTCCTTCGTATGCATCAGTTCAACAAACTGGAAATGGAGACTTTTAGCACCCCCGAAACGTCGTTCGATGAGCATAAATTGATGGTTGCGATCCAGGAACATATCATGAGCAAGTTACAGCTACCATACCATGTGGTGCAAAAATGTACTGCCGATATCGGTGGTCCGAACGCAAATGGCATCGACATCGATGTTTGGTTGCCTTCGCAAAGTACATATCGTGAAACACACACTGCCGATTACATTACTGACTATCAGACGCGTCGCATGAATACAAAGATCCGTCGAAGCGACGGCGCTCTAGTTTTGGCTCACACCAACGACGCAACGGCACTTTCCCAGCGCCCTCTCATAGCTATTCTCGAAAATTATCAAACTGCAGAAGGTGATGTTATAGTACCCGAAGTACTTCGTCCGTACCTCGGTGGTCGCGAGAAGCTGTAGATGGTTAAAGGGTTTGTCCGAAGTGTCACGAAACTTGGCTATCAAAACGTAGCGAAGCCGCTGATGTTTCGCAAGTCTGCTGATATCGTCCATAAAAATCTGATAAAAACGGCAAAGGTCGTGCAGAAGACACCTGGAGTACGATCAATGCCTGGGCTATGGTCGCATCATAACGAGACTATGTTATCTCAAACTATTGCTGGGGTGAACTATCGAAATCCAGTGGGACTCAGCGCTGGTTTTGATAAAACTATTGAGATGCCGAAACTGATGCGTTCGGTAGGTTTCGGTTGGATGACGGGAGGATCGGTCACGCTAGGTTCATATAAAGGTAACAAAGGTGCTTGGTATCATCGACTGCCGAAATCAAGATCCCTCGTTGTTAACGCCGGCCTGCCCAGTGAAGGTACGCTAGTCGTATCAAGGCGAGTGGCTTTGTATAGCCAGAAAATATTTGATAATTTTCCGCTCAATGTCTCTGTCGCAAAGACTAATAGTAAAAATTCAGTCGGTGACGAACAGGGAGTCGATGATTATTGCCAGAGTCTGGCGGTATTTGATGGACTTGACCAGGTCTCTACAATGGAAATCAACATATCTTGTCCAAATACTTTTGGTGGCGAGCCATTTACTACTCCGGTGAGGCTGGAAAAGTTACTAAAATCCGTTGATGAACTGAAACTGAGTAAACCTGTCTATGTAAAGATGCCGACCGGTCTCGAGGATAAGGATTTTGACGATTTGTTAAAGGTCATAGTCAGACACAATGTTACCGGTGTAACTATTAGTAACCTCGTCAAAGACCGCTCGAGTATTGAATTAAAAGATGAGCTGCCCGATAGTGTGAGAGGAGGTCTCAGTGGACTGCCGGCAAAAGCCATCTCAAACTATTTGATTAGTCTGGCTTACAAGAAATATGGAGATAGGTTGATTATTATCGGTGTCGGCGGCATCATGTCGGCCGATGACGCCTATGAAAAGATTCGCGCTGGCGCTAGTCTGGTGGCGCTGATAACTGGTTTGATCTACGAAGGTCCACAGCTGATCGGCGATATAAATCACGATCTGGAGAGACTGCTAAAACGCGATGGATATGCAAATGTCAGCGAAGCCGTTGGCGTAGACATCGCAACAGCCTAAGCTATTTCTAAAACGCTATTGATTATTTAGCAAATATAGTGTATAATCAAAGTGTTAATTATGGCATTCAGAAATAAAAATCATCTACCAACCTCCGTTGAAGTTCCAGGCATCAATGAGCATCCTGGATTTTTCAAATATATTGGAAAACTTGGTATTGGTGCATTCGCAGCAGCAAACATGGTTCTGCCGAGTTCGAGCCCAGCCGTAGCGGCGGAAGTTACCTCATATGTTGCCTCACACGACGAGTTGCAGCCCGAGACTGAAACCTTCGTCTCGATGAGCGAAACGTTAACGGTAGCTAATTGGAATACATTTTTTGGTAATATGCCAGAAAATGTACGTGATAGTGTAATGAGCCTACTGAGACAAAAAAGTATCGATGTTATTGGTCTCGAGGAAGTCCATAATCCTGAAACCAGGAGATTGCTCGCAGACTCTATCAACTGTCTGCTCTGTGATTATGCCGGTTATGTAGAAACTAGCGATTTTGAAGGCTCATCAAAAGCCAGCCTGCCATTTATCTGGCGCAAAGATGTTTTTGATCTAGAATCACATGGTGTCCGCAAGGTTTCCGACAGGGTGACCGGCATCGATGATGATACCGGCGATAATATGAGTGTGTCAGAAAAGAACCTAGTTTATTATGTGTTAGTGAACAAAGAAACAGGCGTACGTACGCGTTTTTTGATCACTCAAACAGTTGCTGATTTCGAACGTGACGGCGAGGATATAAGTCAAAATGGTGACAGAGTTAAGCTCTACAAGGGCCACATCAAAATGATGAAAGAGTTCGTCAAGGAGCTTAATGCAAAAGACAATATCCCTACTGTTATAATCGCCGATCTCAACGTTGACGCTAATTACGATGATGGTTCGGTATCCTATTATCCAGAGGCGACCGCAAAAGAAATGGGCTTTGTTTTTGCCGATGGTAAGCTCTCTCGATCGGACCAGAAACTTGGCACGCATCAAGATCCTGAATCCGGCAAAAAGCGACGAATCGATCATATTCTGGTTAGTGATGATGGCAAATATGTCCCGGGCGCTGCTTATGTTCATAAGGATAAAATGGGTTCAGACCATAGGCCACTCATCACCAAGCTGCGAGTTGTTAG
>JBARQK010000038.1:0-4480 GCA_049643705.1 Saccharimonadaceae bacterium (SeqCode)
ATAAGACTTTTCGTCTAAAATCTAGAATCTAGAATCCAACTTCTAACCAAATAAATGAGTCGAATCGGAAAACTACCAATTAGTATCCCGTCTGGCGTGACAATCACGGTTGACTCAGATGTTATCACCGTCGTTGGCCCTAAAGGCACGCTGACAGTTCCACATCTGAGCGACGTGACAGTGTCTGTCGATGACGGAGTCGCAACTGTCGTTCGCAAGGATGACGAGCGTATCGCAAAGGCCCAACACGGTCTCCAGCGTGCGCTACTAAACAACGCAGTCGAAGGCGTAACTAAAGGTTTCGAAAAGAAACTAGAGGTCAACGGTGTCGGTTTTCGCGTTGCTGCAAATAACAACGAGCTAGAGATGAGCCTCGGCTTTTCTCATCCAGTCAAATACAAAGCCCCTGCTGGCGTTAGCGTTACCAACGAAAAGATGACAATAATCATCAGTGGTATCGACAAGCAAGCTGTCGGCCAGGTAGCGGCTGAGATCCGTAGCTTAAAGAAACCAGAACCTTACAAGGGCAAGGGTATTAAATACGCCGATGAGCAGATTCTGCGCAAGGCCGGAAAGACAGGTAAGTAATCATGAGTTTAGCTAAAAAATTACTCAACCGCGCTCTACGCAAAAACCGTGTACGCAGTCGCGTCGTCGGTACTGCCGATCGTCCACGTCTAACCGTGACTATATCTAACAAACACGTTAGTGCCCAAATCATCGATGACGCCAAAGCCCACACACTAGTAGCTGCCACAACCGTTGGTAGCAAGGCTGAAGGCTCAATCGCAGACCAAGCAGCTCTCGTTGGTTCAGATATTGCAAAGAAGGCTAAAAAGGCCAAAATAACTAAAGTTGTGTTCGATCGCAATGGTCGTCAGTACGCAAAGCGTCTGAACGCCCTAGCCGATGCAGCACGCAAGGAAGGACTAGAGTTTTAGTATGGCTGAAGCACAACCTACTACTCCGCGACCAGGTTCCCGTGATCCACGAAACCAGCGCGGTGGTCGTCGCGATGACCGACGCAATGCTGCTCCAATGGAGCCAAAGCAGTTCGAGGAAGTAGTCATCAATATTGACCGTGTTGCTCGCGTCGTAAAAGGCGGACGTCGTTTCCGATTTAAGGCTCTCGTAGTCGTCGGTGACCGTAAAAACAAGGTCGGCGTTGGCGTAGCCAAAGGCGCTGATGTTCAGGCCGCTATCGCCAAAGCTACTGACGTTGCTAAAAAGCACCTAATAACTATCCCTGTTGTCAACGAATCGATCCCACACGAAGCCGAAGTCAAGGTTTCAGGCGCACACGTCCTGATCAAACCTGCTGCTCCTGGTACCGGTCTCATCGCCGGTGGTGTCGTTCGTTCTGTTATCAGCGTGACAGGTATCCGTAATATGCTTTCAAAGAGCCTAGGCTCAACCAACAAGGTCAACATTGCCTATGCAACCGTTGACGCGTTAAAGACTCTAGTGCCTCGTGAAAAATGGTTAAATGCTGATAAAAAAGCAGCTGCCAAAAAGGCTGAAGCAAAAGCCGAGAAAGCAGAAGTAGTAGTCGAGGAAGCTCCAGCACCTGTTAAAAAGACTACTGCACCAGCCAAGAAAGCTTCTGTTAAAAAGCCTGCCGATAAAAAGGAGGCCAAATAATGAAGTACAACGAACTCCAGGTAGATTCTAACCGCGGTCGTAAGCGCGTTGGTCGTGGTATATCAGCTGGTGGTGGTAAAACCGCTGGTCGTGGTACCAAAGGTCAAAAATCTCGTACTGGTAAAAAGATCCACTTGTCATTTGCCGGTGGTCAGAACCGTCTGATCAGCTCGATTCCAAAATCGAAAGGCTTCAAGAGTCTACGAACACCAGCTCAGGTTGTCTACCTCGACCGCCTAGAAGGACTAAAAGGCAAAGTCGACAACCTAGCGCTATACGAAGCTGGTTTGATCTCGACGCCTTTTCATACTGTTAAAGTCATCTCTCGCGGTGAATTGACATCAAAACTAGACCTACGCACCCAGGGTGCATCCGCCTCGGTCGTAGAGGCAGTCAAAAAAGCTGGCGGAACATTCGAAAAAACCGCCACACCTATCCAATCTTCTGTTAAGAAAGCCGAGGAAGCTGATAAGAAGATTAGTTAGAAAGTTTGAAAGTTAGGAAGTGAGAAGGCCTGGATATTCCGGGCCTTTTTGCTTGTGTTTGTGTGAATTATAAATATATACGATAATGTTGAGTGACCATTCTAACACTGGACTGGTGGATTTTTGGAGGAGAAATGTTTCCTTTATTTCCGGCTGGCCGCTACTGGGAGAGGCCAGGACTCTACGGTTTTGAAATGACGGCCTCAGCGTTGAAGGCGACCGTAGAAAGCGCTGTTTGGCTTGTTGATGGGCAGGTCATCGAGTGGTTCGAGGCTTGTTCAAAGTATGTCGAAACTTGTGGCAAAGAATCATTCTTGACTAGCCAATCGCTCGGCTATTGCTGCATTGACGAAGATATCTTCGCTTTGATGGCTTGGATACGTGATGAGAGCGTCACGAACCTCCTCGCGCATATCCAATCGATATTCGTTCAGCACGTCCTGGATACTCCCAGCCTGGAGGGTATGCGAGTCATTCACTGTAGCAACGGTCAAGGCGACAAGAGCTGGTTCTGTTTGACCGATAGTCCAGAGATATCGATATCCGCGTAAACCCCGCCCCGTGGTTGAGACCCCGTCTCCCGCTCGGCGGGGTTCTCTAATTGACGGTGACTAGACCTGGTGGCTGTGATATAATTAACCTTGAATTTCTTGCAGATAGACAGTAAAGAGGGAAAATACATGAACATTAGTTGGAAAACAATTTTACGGTCACTAAAAAACCGAGAGATGCAGAAAAAACTTCTCGCTGTACTCGGTATTATTGTTGCTTATAGGTTTTTGGCACACATACCAGTACCCTTGGCTGAACCGACAGAGCTAAAAGAAGTAGTCAACAGCGTTATCAACGGAAATCAGTTCGGTGGATTCCTAGATCTGCTATCTGGTGGTGCGCTAGCGGCGTTTTCTATCGTACTAGCCGGACTCAGTCCCTTCATCACGGCATCCATTATCACGCAGCTACTAACAAAGGCCATTCCAAAGCTCGAGGAGCTACACAAAGACGGTGAAGCCGGTCGCCGCAAGATCAACCAATGGACTCGTCTGATCAGCGTACCGCTGGCGATTATTCAATCGATCACATTCATCTATATACTCCGCCAAACAGTCCTTGCAAGTAACAGTACAGTCCTGGCAGATACATCGGCCCTAGAATGGGTGATGGCGGTAGGTGCTATGACCGCCGGATCTCTGCTGCTGATGTGGCTCGGAGAGCTGATCACCGAGCAGGGAATCGGTAACGGCATATCACTTCTCATCTTCGCTGGTATTATCAGTCAGTTCCCAGCAACCCTAGTCAGTGTCGGAAGCTCACTGCTCGATACTTCGGCCGGTACTTTGAGCGTATTTGGTTGGTTCTCGATGCCAGTGAATCCATTAATGTTTTATTCACTGTTGGCGTTGACGGTTGTCGGCGTCCTAATGCTGTATTTGTTAGTAAAGATCAACGAGGCGCAGCGCGTCATCACGGTCAACTATGCAAAGCGCGTACACAGCTCTAGCGCCTACCACGGCATTAAAAGCGTTCTACCGATAAAGCTGATCGCAGCCGGCGTCATTCCCGTTATCTTTGCTGTTGCTTTCCTGAGCCTTCCGGCATTTGTCGGCCAACTCATGAAAGCTATGGGCAATCCAGCATACGCCGAGATCGCAAATAACCTGGTAACTTGGTTTCAGACGCCCAACTTTACAAATGTCGCAGCGATAAACGCCGGTTCATTCGTTTACCCGGCGGCGTATTTCATACTAGTGATTTTGTTTACTTACTTTTACACCGGCATCGTCTTTAACAGCAACGAAGTAGCTGAAAACCTGCAAAAACAAGGCGGCTTTATCGAAGGAGTTCGTCCAGGTCCACAAACAGAAAAATATCTATCTACAACTGTCAACAGGTTGATATTGTTCGGTTCAATCGCACTGGGGTTGATAGCGGTCACTCCGTTTGCCGTCGAATTTATCGCTGCACAGTTTGGCCTGAACGCGCAAAACCTCGCTATCGGCGGAACAGGATTCCTGATCGTTGTGACTGTTGGACTAGAGACCTTGCGCCAGCTAAACTCACGCGCCCTAATGGTTACTTACGACGATTACAAATAAAACTATTGCATTAAAACGAATTTTATAGATAATTAAATTATCCAGCGCACCCGCGTGGAGGATTGGTGTAACGCCGCAACGTTACGCTGTAGATGGGAGACGCCATGATTGATCGTGATCGACAGCTGTTTGTCGGACCGAAAGAGGAGGTGGTCCGCGTCTAGCTCCTGAACTGTCGCCCCGGCGGCATAATAAGGAGTAAAAGCCCTCTGATCCTGTATTTTTGGATCAGAGGGCCTTCCATGTCAAGTGCATTCT
>JBARQK010000039.1:0-3833 GCA_049643705.1 Saccharimonadaceae bacterium (SeqCode)
CGTTGTTCTAAGCCTCTGGCGATTGATTCTATATCGCCTTTGCGTTCTTCGTCCTTGGCATTTGCCTGGTAGCCTTTCATCGAGAGCATCGTAACGGTTAACAAAACAGCCATGGCCACCATGACAATTATCAGCTCAACCACCGTAAAGCCTCGTTCTCTCATATAAATAGCATAAGAGGTTTGGGTAGTTTAAGCAATAGTTTAAACTTCGAGAGGCTCTTGTTCTATCTGTATCTGGAATTTTTCTATGACGGCTCGTATGATTTCGTCACGCGCATCGGCTAGTTCCTGGTAGCTAGTGGCGGACTCATTGATCAGCACTAGGCAATTTTTATCGTGGACTCTAAAACCATGTAGTAGTTGGCCTTTCAGTCCGGCCTGCTCGATCAGCCAACCGGTTGGTACCTTGAATTTACCGTCGCCTAGGTCGTAGTTCGGTATGTCTGGGTAGTCTTTTTTTAGGTCGTTTAGACGCCAATCTTCAACTATGGCGTTTTTAAAGAACGAACCGGCATTTGGATGGATAGTCGGGTCGGGCAGTTTGTCGGAGCGTATGGCGATGACAGCGTCCCGGATGATCTGAGGCGTGTAGATGGCTACACCTTTTTGATCCAGGTAATCTTGGACTGCTTTATAGAATGGTGGTTTTGGTGAATCTTTGGTTAGTTTGAGCGTGATCGTCACGATGGCGTATCTGCCGGCGCCTTCGCCGCGAAAGATACTATGTCGATAGGAGAAACCGCATTCGGAATTATCCAGAGATATGAGTTTGTCTTCGGCGATGTCATATGCCTCTAGTGACACGAGTGATTCGCTGATCTCCTGGCCGTATGCGCCAATGTTTTGAACAGGTGCAGCTCCGGAGGTGCCAGGTACGGCCGACAGTGCTTCTATGCCAGATAAGTTCATTTCTACGGTGCGACGGACAACTTCATCCCATGGTTCGCCACCGCCGATTTTGACGATAGTAAATCCCGGCTGGTTGTCCAGGATTTCAAAACCATGTATGCGATTTCTAATAACAATGCCGTCGAAACCCTCGTCTCTGGCGATTAGATTGCTACCGCCACCTAAAATCAAGATATTCAGTTGTTGCTTGGCAGAATTGCGACATATTTCGATCATGTCGTCGATCGAGTTGGCGTCGGCCATGAACCTAGCCGGTCCGCCGAGTTTCATAGTTGTAAAGTTTTTTAGGGGTCTGTTTGTGTGTACGTCCATGTGAATCATTATAGCTCCATATGCCGATATGTGCTATAATCACCTCTGTAATTGTCAGCCCCCGTAGCTCAGTGGATTAGAGTGTTTGGCTTCGAACCAAAAAGTCGCAAGTTCGAATCTTGCCGGGGGTACCAAGATTAAAGACTCATCGCAAGATGGGTCTTTAATCTTGGTATCCTGGGTTTGAACTTGCGACAGGGATTTTCTGAAAGAAAATACTGTGGTCGCACAGTTCGGCGAAGCGAAAAAGGAAACTCGTGCTCGCACGTGTCCCTTTTGAGCGGAGGAGTGAAGCGATATCTTACCGGGTGTACCATGGAAAAACGCTTATCGAAAGATGGGCGTTTTTCTTGGTATACGAGAGGCTGATCATTCTAGGCTCGCGAACGCGCCCGGGGCAGGTATCAATGAATTTGGCGTGACGTCTGTTAGGTGTGACCGATATCATTGTGTTTATGCTTAGTTGGTGATAGTATGCCGGATCAGGAGCACTATAGATGGACGCAGAAAAACATAAAAAACGGATAGTTATCGTTGGGGCTGGGACTGCAGGTATAATGCTAGCGAACAAGCTTGCAAAAACTGGGGTGTATGCAACCGTTATCGAGCCAAATGATTGCCATTATTATCAACCGGCGTTTTTGTTCGTGCCATTTGGACATTACAGTTTGGATGAACTAAAAAAACCGGTCAAATCGTTACTGAATCGTCGCATCAATCGCATCAGGGCTAGCGTAAAATCCGTCAGCCCATTAGAGAACTATCTATTGCTTGATTCGAATGAACGAGTCGATTATGACGCGTTGGTAATCGCCAGTGGCACGCACGTCGACACTTCGATGACTGAAGGCTTGCATGGTAGCGGCTGGCTCAGGAATATATTTGATTTTTATACACCAGATGGCGCTATGGATCTACGCAAGGCGCTCGCAGAATTTACTGGTGGCAATCTGGTGATTCAGATCATGGACATGCCGATCAAGTGTCCGGTAGCACCATTAGAATTTACATTTTTAGCTGATGATTATTTCAAAAAACGCGGTATCCGTGACAAAGTCAAACTAACCTATGTAACATCGCTTTCCGGGGCGTTCACGAAACCCGTGGCTTCAGAAAAACTAGGCCATATGCTGAGTGATCGTAATGTAGATCTGGTAGCTGATTTCTACGCCGAGCGCGTCGATCCCGAACAGAACATAGTAGTTTGTTATGATGGCCGCGAGGTCGCCTACGATCTGTTGGTTGCCATTCCGGTGAATGTCGGTGCTGATTTTTTGAGAGGTAGTGAGTTAGTAAACGAGCTAGGCTTTGTCGAGGTAAATCACCACAGCCTACAGTCTTCGAAGTATTCCAACATTTTTGCTGTCGGTGATGCGGCCGACGTTCCTACTAGCAAGGCTGGCTCGGTGGCGCACTTTGAGGTTGACGGGTTGACCGAAAACATCCAAAACCTTATGAATGGTCAGCCGGTCAAGGAAGTTTTTGATGGACATGCGAATTGCTTTGTAGAAGCCGGCCACGGCAAGGCACTATTACTCGACTTTAACTATGAGACTCAACCGCTACTAGGCAAGTTTCCGTTTGCGGTGATCGGTCCGATGCGCCTGCTAAAACCGAGCAGGATAAATCATTGGGGAAAGTTAGCATTTAGATATATCTACTGGCATATGTTATTACCTGGCAGAAAGATTCCGTTTATTCCCGCAAAGATGAGTTTACGAGGCAAAAAGATCCCGGTTGAATCAAAAGTAAAGGAGGTGGGCAAATAATGATAAAAAATATAGCAGGTCAAGATGTTGATGTAGACGCAGAAGGCTACATGACGGATATGGGCGCTTGGAATGGCGAGATCGCAAAGGCAATCTCTGCTGAGATAGGCGTGGGTGAACTCAGTGAAAAGCATTGGTCGGTATTGAACTGGTTGCGTGAGCAGGTAGGGCAGGGCGTAGAGCTGAACATCCGTAAAGTTGGCGGTTCCGGTATCGTAGATATCAAAGATTTCTACCAATTATTCCCAGGTGGCCCACTAAAAAATGCTAGCAAGATCGCTGGCCTTCATAAACCAACAAGTTGTCTATAGGAGATCAGAAAAAATGTCACAACACAACCACAAAGCCGAGCATGAAGGTCATAACATGTGCCATAGCTGCGATCAGTGCAAGGATTGCTCATGTTGCCGCTGCGAGGCAGCGCAAGGCCCCGCATTAAAGAAAATGATGATCATCGTCAGTAAAGCTAATATAGATGGTATCTACGCCGGGCTAATACTCGCTAACGGTGCTCGCAGTGAAGGTATCGAATGCGATATGTTCTTTACATTCTTTGGCTTAGACGCCATCACCAAAAAGCGCATGGAGCATCTAAAAGTTGCCATGAATGGCAATCCTGGCATGCATATGCCAGAAATCGTCGGAGTATTTCCAGGTATGGAAAGTATGGCTACTCACATGATGATGAAGCGTATGAGTGAACTAGACATTCCACCAGTACCAGAGTTTCTAGACATCATCAAAGCAGCGGGTGGCAAGGTTTATGCCTGCAAGTTGGCCATGGAAATGTTCAACCTGAAACACGAAGACATGTGGGATGATATCGACGGCGTTCTGACGG
>JBARQK010000040.1:0-5318 GCA_049643705.1 Saccharimonadaceae bacterium (SeqCode)
GTCTGGAACCAATGACGCGGATAGATTTGTGATGGCGCAGGCAGTGTTAGCTACGCATCCTCCCGGCAGAGGATACTCGCCCTTGTCTTGATAATATTTATCCAGGGCGTTTTTTATTACGAGCACATCGCTTTTCCTGTTGTCGTCTCGGGCCTGTCTCTGAACAGTTATATATGCTACGGTTGAGATGCTGGCAAGTATGGAAATGATAACCACAACGGCCAGGATTTCTACCAAAGTGAAACCGTAGTTTTTTCTCATAAACTTAGTCTATATCGGTTATGCTTTTAAGTCCAGTACGACCAGATTCTCGATATGCGGTGTACGGGGGAAGAAATTGTAGCCACGATGGGCGCGGATGCCATATTTTGTGGCGAGGAGGGCTACGTCGCGGGCTTGTGTGACAGGGTTACAGCTGAGATAGATGATTCGACCTGGCTCGGTCTCGAGCAGTCTGTCGATCACGTCCATGTGCAGCCCGGCGCGTGGTGGATCGACGATGATTGTACCTTTGCCGGTGATATGATCGAGGGCTTTTTCGCTCGGGGCTAGTATCGCTTCGGCTTTTTTGCCGAGTAGCTCGATATTGCGCTCCATTTCGCGCACGGCGTCGTCGTTGATCTCGATGAGTTTGACACCGTCGCCACCGATGGTCAGTCCGATACTACCGACTCCGCTATATAGATCGACGACCGGGCCGTCGCTCACCCACTGTTTCATATCTGTTAATGCTTGTTCATAGACCGGTAGATTTATTTGAAAGAAACCTTCGGTCGCATAGCGAAATGGCGTATCATGGACAGTGTCAGTTAGTACTACGTCGCCATAGCTAGCTAAACGGTCAGTTATCCGGCTAGCTGGACTGCGTGGGTCAGAGTAGATAACTTCCCCACCTTGGGCGCTTAGTTTGCCAGCCTCTTTTTCGTTGATAAGGTTTTTTAGACGGTCTTTGACGTATAGTTGCCAGACACAACTGCCTGATTGATCAGAGCGGATCAAAAGCGTTTTTAGTGATCGTGCGGTGACTTTCTTGCTGCGTAATAGGTCGCGTATCTGTCGAGCTAGAATATTTATCTCGTCACGGGCGAGCGAAGTGCCATCGACGACGATCTTACCCCTGCTACCACGACGGAAAAACGCTAGATCTAGCGTCTCGCCACTATCTGTAGCGTCGCCGTACCAGCTAAACTCGACTTTGTTTCGGTAGTTAAACTCGACTTTGTCACTGTAGATGTCTATAGTTTCAGGTAGGACGATATCGTGTAGTTCAAACGCTTCCTCGATCAGTGCGGCCTTGTAATGCTGCTCGGTTTTAAAATCCATGATCTGCCATGGGCTGGTGCTGAGGTAGCTGCTCGGATCGCGTGGTTGAATCCGAAGTTTACTAGGTTTGACGACATCTGTAACTATGCCTTCGGCCATTCTCGATTTTGTCTTGGTGATTTCCACGACGACCTGTTCGTCCGGCAAGCCGCCCCAAACGAATACTTTTTTGCCATTATCCAATGTTCCGATGGATTGTCCGCCGCCAACGACCTTTTCTAGTATGATATTTTCTATGTGATTTATTAGCATGGTACTAGTATAGCCGAAAACTAAAAACAGTGCTTTCATTGCTCCTAATGGAATAGCCGCAAGCTCTTTGCCTGCGGCTATAGGCTCGTTTTAGTTAGGCAATGATTTACTGCAGAAGCCAGTTTTACCAGCAAAGTAGGTAGTTGCAGACCACCTGTAGTTCCAATATGTACAATCTTCCTTTTTCAATGCACCTACTTTATCCACGCTAGATGGGCCCACTAGACATCCGTAATTCTTGACATCACTTGACCAATGTCGGCCCATCTTTTTCTTGCATGAAGCTTGTGTCTCAGATTTGTCTGAGTTTGGCGCTGCTGTCGTGCTTTGACATGCATTACTATAGTAATCTTTCCATCCTGCGAGTACGCACCTAGTCTTGCTGCGCAAAGCAGATACGGAACTTTTTGCGCAGCCCATTGGTGCATAAGCTGTAACTTTCCTACCTGATTTTATAGATGAGAGTGCTAAATTGCATACTTTTTTCCAATCGTTTGCGGAATTTATCGTTCCGTCCGAGATGCCATTTCGCTTTGCAACCGCTGATGCCTTAGGGCCAAAGGCACTTCCGGGCTGAACTACATGAGTTCCCTTGCTGTCTTTGTAACTATTTGTTCCGTTGGCTTTTACGACCTGGAGGAAATAACTAGTACATATACTGCTGACACCAACAGTAAGCCTTTTGCTCATGCACCCGGCAGCGTCAGCTTCATTGTTTTGATACAGCGCAAAAGCACCAGCGATTCCACCGATGAGTACTATAATGCCTATAGCAATACTGAGCTTCTTTTGTAGTGGGCTTAGTAGGAATCTTTTCTTGCTTTTGATTGGCTTTTTGTTGCTTGTAACCGTCTTTTTTTGTGTTTTTTTCACTGTCGTCCTATGCTAGTATTAGTTTATATCATATATTGTATGTAATCTTCAGGAAAACGCAAGCTTTTTACCGTAAACAACTATAGTTGAGCCAGGTTAAGATCCAGTCATCATCTCGATCAGAGTGTCAAAGAATCCTTTCTTGGGTTGGGGCTGTTTTGAGATCAGTTTTTGCGGTGCTATTGGTCTAGATTTTACGACTTTTTTTTGCTGCAAAGCTTTATTGACCTCCAACTCGGCCTGTCTTTTTTTGGCGTCGGCTATAGAATGCGCTACGACCGTGTTGATCGAGTTATCCGAGAATTGTTGTTTGTAGGGCATCTCGGCGCCGGCTTCGTAACTGTCGCTCAGGCTAGCCTCTACCCTACTCTCAACCGCTGGCGGTTTGTTGCATAGTACGATCATCGGGCAGCTAGCACAGAGATTCGCCGCGCAGGCGCCGATATCGGCCGGATTGATCGCTGGCAACGTTCGGGATTCGACTGATTTTAGTTTTTCGCTCATTGTTCAAAAAAAGTTTCTGTAGATATTTGCTTTTCACTGATGCCTTCAGCGACTAGTTGTCGCCAGATCGAACGGACAAAATCGACGCTACCACATAGTAAAAATTTAGCTTCTCGCGGAATCTCGGTGAGTATCTCGCCGATGTTTATCCGGCCGTTTTTGTGGTTTGCGTCTTCGTCTACTTCGGCCCTGGTGATGTGATGGCGGACTTTTGTTTTGTCGCTGATGGCGGTGATCTCGTCTCGAAAGACGATGTCTTCTGGCGTTTTATTGCTGCATATCAGGTGAATGTTATCTTTGCCTTGCTCTAGTTCGTGGCTCAATACGCTCCAGATCGGGCTGATGCCAACACCTGCCGATATACCGACGATCGGTGCTGATGTTTGCGGGTTGAAATGTCCATATGGCTGGCTGATTTCTAGCTTGTCGCCAACTTTCATATCGCAGAGTCGTGACGAATATGGTCCGCCGATATTCTTGATTGTGATCGAAGTGTGTTTGTCTGACGGTTTGCTCGACAGACTATATGCCTTGCCCTCCGGCCATGGTAGGTCATCGAAATATACGGATATGTATTGCCCGGCGGTAAACTGAAATGGTCGAGTGAACGACAAAGTGACAACATCGTGGGTCTCGTGTTTTACGCCAGTTAGTTTGATCGTTATTCGGTCTTTCATATCAATGGACCACGCAGTGCTTAACGTATTTTTGCATCATGGTTTTCATCTGGCCTATCTCGTCGTCGCTGTAGCTCTGCTCGAACTCGAACTGTGGACTGAGGGTTTTGCCTGGCATAAATCGCTGGAATGCATAGCGCTCGGCACCATCGATCAGTTGGCCGATAGCCTCGATGTCTCTGGGTGAGAGCTGGCTTTTGACGATAGTTGTTCGAAATTCGTGGTCGATACCGCTTGATTTGATCAGTTTGATACTCTCGGCGATGGCGTTCACGTCGATCGGTCGCGCAACGACTTCACGATATCGATCTAATGGCGCTTTGACATCCATAGCGACAAAATCTATGAGTTTATCGTCGAACATTGATCTGAGCATTGCCGGATGCGTGCCGTTGCTATCGAGTTTAACCAAAAAACCCATGTTTTTGAGTTCGCGACAGAAATCTACCAGGCCATCATGCATCGTTGGTTCTCCGCCAGTTATTGCGCAGGCGTCTAGCTTGCCGACACGGCTCCGTAGAAACTCGAGGACGTCGTCAACTGGTATCGGATCGATGAAACGCTCCGGCAAAACTAGCTCGGGGTTGTGGCAATACCCGCAGCGCATATTGCAGCCGATCGTAAATATCGTCGCGGCGGGGTGTCCGGGATAATCAACTAGCGAGAGTTTTTGAACTCCGCCGATCGGCAAGTTAATTTTTGGCGGCCTTGTCATAGTGTTCTCTCATGACAAACTCTGCATGCTTGCCTTTGTTCCAGTGAGACGTCGGTCGCAAAAATCCAACAACGCGTGAATAAATCTCGGTTGGTCCCTGGCATTTCGGACAGCTTTCATGTTCACCAGATAGATAACCGTGGTTATCGCAGACGCTAAAGCTCGGACTAAATGTAAAGTACGGCAATCGGTAGTTGCTACAAATCTTTTGCACCAATTTTTTTAGGGTTTCTGGATCATCCATACGTTCGCCGAGGAAAAAATGGATAACGGTTCCGCCGGTATATTTGGTTTGGAGCTCATCCTGTAGATCGAGCAGTTCGAACAAATCGTCAGTATAGTTGACTGGAAGATGTGTCGAGTTGGTGTAAAATGGCTCGATCGTGTCGCTGCCCATGCCGTTTGCAAAGTGTGCGGCTGAACCAAAATCTTTTTTGTCGATTTGCGCTAGGCGATAAGTCGTGCCTTCGGCTGGCGTTGCTTCGAGGTTGTAGTTATTGCCGGTTTCTTTCTGGTATTCGACTAGGCGGTCGCGCATGAAATCAAGCGTTCGCTCGGCAAATGCTCTACCCTCATCGCTGCCGATATCGACGCTTAGTAGGTTTAGTGCTGCTTCGTTCATACCGATTAGGCCGACAGTGCTAAAGTGATTTTTCCAGTATTCGTTAAAGCGTTTTTTGATGTCGCGTAGGTAGAATTTAGTGTATGGATATAGGTTGGCTTCGGTTAGTCGTTCGAGGACTTTTCGTTTTGTTTCTAAACTGTCGCGGGCCATGTCCATTAGTGTTGCTAGCCCTTCGCGGAAAGTTTGTTCATCGAATGATTTTAGCGCTAGGCGTGGTAGATTTATCGTTACAACTCCGACCGAACCGGTCATCGGGTTGCTACCGAATAGTCCCCCGCCGCGGTATGCTAACTGGCGGTTGTCGATACGTAGACGGCAGCACATGCTGCGGGCGTCCTCTGGTTTCATG
>JBARQK010000041.1:0-4604 GCA_049643705.1 Saccharimonadaceae bacterium (SeqCode)
ACAGATCGAACGCGGTCAGCATCTAACCGAACTGTTAAAGCAGCCGCAGTATCAACCGATGGGTATTTGGGAGCAGGTCGTTAGTATTTATGCCGTTAGCGAAGGGGCATTTGACGAAGTTATAACGTCAAAAATAAAACCGGCGCAGTCTGCCCTATTGTCCCGACTCTGGTCCGATCACAAAGACGCCATGCGCGAGCTAAATATAGGTGACAAAATGACCGAGAAGACCGAAAAGGTTATAAAGACTGTCGCCGAAAAAGTCGCGAAGGGATTTGAGGAATAAAGTGGGAGTCAAGACGCAAGAGTCAGGAGTTAAGAGTACGATAAAGAGTTTTACCGATCTTGCCGCTTGGCAGAAGTCTCACGGTCTCGTGGTGATGATATACAAAGCTACGCAGGGCTTTCCTAAAGAGGAGGTTTTTGCTCTAACGAGTCAATTACGGCGCGCGGCGGTATCAGTGACATCAAATATCGCAGAAGGCTTTGGTAGACGAACTAAAGCAGACCGTTCACATTTTTACGACATGGCGCGCGCATCTTTGGCGGAGGTGCAGAGTCAGCTCTTGGTTGCGCGTGACGTTGGGTATATGCTGCCAGCTGAATTTGGTAATCTGGCTGATAAATCGGTTGAATGCCACAAGATACTCACCGGTTTGATTAAGGCAACGAAAGGTCTTGACTCATGACTCCTACTTCTTATCTCTTGGAGCCAAACAATGGCTAGTACCAGGCAACTAAAATCTCGCATCCGCTCTGTTGCTAACACCAAACAGATAACTCGTGCCATGCAGATGGTGGCGGCTAGCAAGATGCGTCGTTCACAGGAGGCGACGAGAGCATCTGCGTCTTATGCGGCGGCGGCCAGTGAGCTGCTCAGTTACCTATCAACTCAAGGCGCAACCGACGAGCATAAATGGTTCGTCAAGCGTCCGATAAAAACAAGGATGCTGATTGTCCTAGCAGGCGATAAAGGTTTAGCGGGTGCTTATAATTCGAATGTTTTAAAGGAATATATCATAGCTTTGCGAGCAGACGATGCTGCTGGTATAAAGAACCAAACGATTGCGGTCGGCCGCAAAGCATCGCAGTTCGTTTCGCGCCTAAAAGATACTGAGATCCTAGGTACTTACGAAGGCATCCCCGATCATCCAGACGGTTCGCAGTTCCACGCTATATTGAACACTGCAAAAGACGCGTATGAGTTAGGCACGGTTGACGCTGTTGACGTTGTTTACACTAACTTTTATAGCAGTATCAATCAGGCGGTTGAGACTATGCGTCTCTTCCCTGCCGGATTTGTTAAAACAAAAGTTAACGATTGGGTAAAGATCGCCGCATATGAACCGAATCTTGAGCGAGTTTTAGACGACGCGGCATATCGCCTGATCGGTTCGCAGCTATTCCAGGCAATGTTGGACGCTAGGGCCTCCGAGCATAGCATGCGCATGGTTGCTATGAAGAACGCTACCGACAACGCCAGCGACCTGGTCGAAGATTTGACATTAGAGATGAACAAGGCCCGCCAAAGCGCGATAACCCAGGAACTGGCAGAAATAAGCGGTGGTGTGGAGGCGATGAAATGACGGTAAGGTATAGGATACTATTGGGTATATCATTAGTGGTGGTTTTGATCACAGCCTGTGCGATATATTACAAATATACTATGGATACAGAAGAGGCGGCATGTAACGAAGGAGATACAAAAATTATCTGTAGTGGTGACCAATATGAAGGAGAAGATTATGAATAGTACTGGAAAAATCATACAAATTGTCGGTGTTGTTATCGACGTAGAGTTTGAGGGCGAGTTGCCAGGGATCTACGATGCGCTAACCATCGAGCATGACAAATCAACGATCACACTGGAAGTAGCACAACATTTAGACGAGCATACGATCCGCGCTGTGTCCCTGCAGAGTACCGACGGCTTGCGACGTGGTGATAAGGTAGTCGCGACTGGTGCGCCCATCATGGTGCCAGTTGGCGATGGCACACTCGGTCGCATGTTCAATGTTGTTGGCGAGCCGATCGACGGCACAGTAGCACCAAAGGGCAAGACCGCTCCAATCCACCGTGAACCGCCTGCTCTGTCTGAGCAGTCAAATAAAACGGAGATCCTAGAGACCGGTATCAAAGTCATCGACCTTATCGCGCCGATCGCCAAGGGCGGAAAAGTCGGCCTATTTGGTGGCGCTGGTGTCGGCAAGACAGTCTTGATCCAAGAACTGATCAACAATATCGCAAAATTTCACAGCGGTAACTCGGTTTTTGCTGGTGTTGGTGAGCGAACGCGTGAGGGTAACGACCTCTACCACGAGATGAAAGAATCTGGCGTTATCGACAAGACTTCGATGGTCTTTGGTCAGATGAATGAGCCGCCTGGTGCGCGACTGCGCGTTGCACTATCTGGGCTAGCTATGGCCGAGGCATTCCGCGACGAAGGACGCGACGTGTTGCTATTCATCGACAATATCTTTCGTTTCACCCAGGCGGGATCGGAAGTTTCCGCGCTACTCGGTCGTTTGCCTTCGGCAGTCGGCTATCAGCCAAATTTGCAACAAGAAATGGGCGCCCTGCAGGAGCGTATCACGAGTACAAAAAAAGGTTCGATCACCTCTGTTCAGGCAGTATACGTTCCAGCCGACGACCTGACGGATCCGGCACCTGCGGCGACATTCGCCCACCTAGATTCTACGATCGTGTTAGATCGTTCATTGACAGAGATAGGCATATACCCTGCTGTTGATCCTCTCGACAGTAGCTCGACGATCCTCGATCCGGAAGTTGTTGGAGATGAGCATTATCGGGTAGCTCGTGAAGTCCAGCGTATTTTGCAGCAGTACAAAGATCTGCAGGATATTATCGCGATTCTAGGAATGGAAGAACTTTCAGACGATCAGAAACAAACTGTCGCTCGTGCCCGTCGCTTGCAGCGTTTCCTGGCTCAACCGTTCTTTGTTGCCGAACAGTTCACAGGCAATAAAGGTGTGTATATCAAGGTCGAAGATACCGTCAAGGATTGCGCGGATATCTTGAGCGGAAAATATGACGACAAGCCCGAACAGTGGTTTTACATGGCTGGCAGTTCGCTAAGGGAGAAGAAAGATTAGATGAGACTACAGCTGGTAACACTGTCTGGCGTCAAACTTGACCAAGAAGTCTATGAAGTCATCATCCCTACTCCTGACGGTGAGATTGCGGTATTCCCCGACCACGAGCCGCTAATAACTGTGGCGACGACTGGTGCCATTACAGTAAAACTGAACAAGGATGATTTACCCGAAAACAATGAGTATTTTGCTATCACTGGAGGGATCGTCGAGATAACTGGTAAAGTCGTCAAAGTGCTAGTTGACGAAGCCGAGCACGGTGAAGATATCGTTGAGTCCGAGACCCAGGCCGCTCTGCAACGTGCCATAGAGATGCGCGACAATGCTATCGATCAGATAGAGCTAGAGAGAGTCCATAGCCTGGTCGATCGTCATGCTGTTCGACTCAGGGTTGCCGACCTACATCGACGACGTCGTCGTCATTAGTGTATAATTATCTCTATGGATAGTGATACGCTCGACGATCTAAAACAGTTTATATCTGCAACCATCAATCAGCAGCTTTCTCTGCAGTTGGACGATTTTAAGGACGGGGTTGGTGTTAATTTCAAGAAAATAGACGATCGTCTATCGGAAATCGACAAACGTTTTGACGAGTCTGATGAAAAGCTTAACGATATATTAGATGCCGTGGGGACGTCCTTGCACGAAGTTGAAACAAATGTCGAAGATCATGAACGCCGTATCGTGCGTTTAGAGAAGAAAATCGCCTAGCGATCGTTTGTCTCGAGCAATTTCCTGACTCCGTCGGTGCTGTGAGTGTGCATTAATTGATCGCGGATCTCTGCGGCACCATCAAAATCACGAACGTATATCTTGTAAAATCTCTTTAATGTGTCGTATGGCCTCGTAGTCTGTTCGGCGTATTTGTCGTATAGGTCGAGATGATAGTGCAGTAAATTAATCCGCTCCACAACGGACGATTCTGAAAGACGGCTTCGCTCCGGGCTCGATAAGGGCACTGGCGCCTTGTTGAGCTCGGGCTGCAGGGGATTCGTTCTGATCATGCCCACGGCCCCTTCCCCTGCATCGCGAAACGCAAACGGATCGTGGAAAATTCCTCGTCCGATCATAATGCCGTCAACGCCGTATTTTTCGACGATTTCGAGGCCATGGGCTCGGTCACGGATGTCGCCGTTGATGATCAGGAGTGTTTGTGGCGCTATCTGGTCGCGCAGTTTTTTGATATCCGGTATCAGTTCGTGGTGTGCCGGTACTTTACTCATCTCTTTTTTTGTACGTAGATGTATGGTTAGCGCTACGATGTCTTGCTGCAAAAGTGTCGTTAGCCAGTCGCGCCATTCGTCGGTTGACGTGTATCCTAGCCGAGTTTTTACGCTGACTGGCAGACCGGCTCTTTTGGCAGCGGCGATAGACTCTATGGCAAGATCGGGTTTGCGGATGAGGGCTGAGCCGCCACTTTTGACGGCGCTTTTTGCTGGACATCCCATGTTAATGTCGATACCGTCAAAACCTAGCTCGGCGCAGTGT
>JBARQK010000042.1:0-9323 GCA_049643705.1 Saccharimonadaceae bacterium (SeqCode)
CTGTTTATCAACGATGCCCAGTTCTTTCATAGCCTGTTTGATCAAACCTTGGCGATCGTCCTCATCGTAAATGACAAAGTTTGGCTGTATCCCAATAACCGGTCCGTCCAACCTGAGCAATCTAACGCATACCGAGTGAAAAGTACCCATCCATGGCATAAAATCTCTAGCCAATCCGTTGCGGCCGACCAAATGACCGAGTCGCTCGCGCATTTCCTTGGCTGCCTTATTAGTAAATGTCACTGCTAATATTTCGTTCGGCCAGATAGACTCATGCTCTATCAGATAAGCTATGCGATGCGTCAGTGTTTTTGTTTTACCACTGCCAGCACCCGCCAATATCAATAGCGGACCATCAGTAGTTTGAACCGCATCTGCCTGAGCGGCGTTCAGCCCCTGTAATATATCCATAAACTAATTATAAAACTAGAATAGCTTGTTGCCTGTTGTGAAATAGAAGTAAGCGACTCCGCCGATACCACCTAGCAGTATCAATCCTAGAATCCATAGCACTACGCTCCAGCCAGATTTTTTCTTTGCAGGATGCTCGAGCGCTTTGTGATAAGTTGCCGTGTCATAAATCGCACCTGTCTCGCCATTATCCGAGCTAGGCTCTTCCTTGTACTGCTGCGAGATCGAACCCGAGGATTTATCGACAGTTTCGTGGGCATTTGGTTCTTGTGTGGGTGTTGGTTGAGCTAATTCGACCGGTTCGACAGTCGGCTTTGGCTCCTCGGCCCCTGACTGCGCTGCTTCGACCGCCATAATATCAGCCCCAAGTTCGGCGGGTAAGTTGAGTTCAACTGCGATCTGTGCGGAAGTATCGTCTTCGATAGCGACATTGACCGCTACGCCGTCTGATGATAGCTCGGCGTCTGTTTGATAACCACCTAGTGGCCGCTTCTCTACCTTGGCGTCACTAAGAAAGGGTGAGCTCTGAGGGAATTCACTTTCTGGTTCATCGTCTACGTGAACTGAGCTGTCACTTTCTTTCGAGCTGTCTCCGACATCGCCTAATATATCTATTAGTTGTGCGCTAAAGTCAGTGTCGGGTTCTTTTTCATCCGTTGCCAGGTCGATCGGATCTGGCCAACTATCAGAAGTTGGTTTTTGTTGTTCCTCGACCTCGATGTTTTCAGGCGCGGCAATAGTCTTTTCAGTTTGAGGCATAAAGATCTGATCTTTTTGTTCAGCCTCATCTACTGGCTCGGCGAGACTGATTGGCTCATCAACTGTTTCAGACGTACGTGGCACAGGAGGAATAATGTTATTACCTTGCCTCGAAACCGAACCCATCGATGCGGGCTTCATCATGTCGGACGACGGATGAACAACATCCATGAACCGTCCGCTACGTTTTATGGCAGGAGCTGGTGGTTTGGCGACAGGAATAGCTCCCGATGCTCCCAACGATTCCGCAGGCCCCTCGGGAGCAGATGCTTTCAAATCATCAAGCTCAATAACCTTCTCAAAAGGCTCACCGGTAGCAGGGTCTTTGTCTGGATTACCGTCGGTTTTCACGTCGCCCATCAGAGAGCTTACAGCGCGATCTAGTTCGTCAAAGTCAATTTCTTTCATACCCCACCTTACTTAGCCGGCGCCGATCCTGCTTTATGCGCCTTTTTACATATCTCGGAAAATTCCTCTAGGTTTAAACTAGCGCCACCTACCAGCAGTCCGTCAACTCCATCACAGTCTAGATAAGCACCAGCGCTATCGATCGATACGCTACCACCGTAAAGTACGCTAACCTCGTTCGCGATTTTGGCACCAAAGAGGTGCTTGATTTGAGCACGAATAAATTTTACCGCATCACTAACGTCCTGAATCAAAGCGTTATTCCCGGTACCAATCGCCCAAACAGGTTCATAAGTTATAGCTATACTTTCCATCTCTTCGGCCGTTACGTTTCGCAAGCCGCTAGCGATCTGATCGTGTAGTACGTCTTTGGTCTCGCCCACACTACGTTCGCTGGCTGTTTCACCTATGCATAATACTGGTTTAATACCATTGCGAATAGCTGCTTGAACTTTGTTTCTAATGTCTCGCTCTGGCTCACCAAAGACATGTCGTCGTTCAGAATGGCCAACAAGTGCATAATCAACCAGGCCACGCAGTTGGTTGGCCGATACTTCACCGGTATAGGGACCGCTATCGCGCCAGTACAGGTTCTGAGCAGCAAGTTTTATCTTGCGGTGATCAACCTGAATAGAAAGAGCTGGTACGGCCAACATCGTCGGAGCGATGACGACTTGGACGTCCCGATGTTGTTTTATCTTCTTTTCAAAAGAGTGCACAAACAAACTAGCTTCATGTATATTGAAGTGCATTTTCCAGTTGGCAATTATTAATTTCTTATCTCGCATTGATGCCGCTTGTGCTTTCTTTTTACAGTTTAGCTTATTTTATCTCAGGCGTCTAGCAAAGCTTCAACACCTGGCAATTTTTGACCAGCCATTAACTCCAGACTAGCACCGCCGCCAGTCGAAACATGGGTAAAGCTATCGCCATGGCGAGCGTCCCAGTTGATCACAAAGTCAGCCGTGTCTCCGCCGCCAACGATAGAAGTTATCTCTGGATGAATCGCTAGTTCTAGACTGAGTCGTGCCGAGCCGTTGGCAAATTGAATCGTCTCAGCCATGCCGAGCGTGCCGTTCCAGATGACTGTTCCGGATTCTCTGACAAACCCAGCCAAACGATCAATGGTAGCGTCACCTATATCCAGAGCAATGTCATTCTCACCAACTCCAGCACGGGAAACAATCCGACGTGGCTCATCTGCATCAGGTGTCAAAGTTTCCGAGACTTCCAGGTCATCTGGCAGTACTAGAAAATCATTGATAGCGTCTTCGCCGACTTTGGCACGGACGCGATCGTATATGCGGTCGATGACTTCGTACTGATCGATCTCAAATTTGCTCTTGCCGATATTAACTCCGCACTTTGCAAAGAATGTGTTCGCCATCGCGCCACCGATAAATATACGATCGGCCACGTCAACCAGAGCTTCGATCACAGCAATCTTGTCGCTGACTTTGGCACCACCTAACACTGCTAGGAGCGGGCGCTTGGGGTTGCTCATAGCGTTAGTTATGGTATCGACTTCACGTTCCAGTAGCAGTCCAGCAACGCTCGGCAAATACTGAGTAATCGCGCTAGTTGAGGCATGGGCGCGGTGTACGACACCAAAGCCATCCTGAACAAAATAATCAGCATTCGAGACGCGAGCTAATCGCTCGGCAAAATCGGGGTCATTCGCCTCCTCGCGGGGGTCAAATCTCAGATTCTCCAGCATGATAACACCTCGTGCTGGCGCACGCTTGACCGCCATCTCGGCCTTGTGGCTGATTGTTTCATCAACAAATCTAACGGACTCGCCCAGTAGTTCGGCTAGGCGCTGAGCTGCTGGCTCGAGAGTGTACTTTGGATTTGGCTGACCGTCAGGTCGACCTAAATGTGATACGCAGACAACCTTGCAACCCATATCAAGAAGTTTTTTGACTGTTGGCAGACTAGATCGAATGCGAAAATCATCAGCAATCGTGCCGTCATCATTTAGCGGCACATTATAATCAGCGCGCAAAAGCACGGTTTTACTATGTAACGGTACGGAATCGATCGTTCTTTTAGCGAAAGCCATCTTGCCCACCCCCTTTTATAGGCTTATTCTATAACACGAACCTTGATTGTGTCAGTTCCACCGATTTTGCCAGGCTGGCCACCACTGACGATAACAACTGTGATCGGTTGATCAACTTCGAAAAATTTCTCTTTGTGTAATTCTTTCGCCAGCTCATAGCCAACTTCTGGACCATCAGGTCGGATGAAACTACGATTGGCAAAGCTCAGTGCAAGCTGTTGAGCCGACCGCGGTTCACTAGTCACGCTAATAATAGGCAGGTTTGGACGCCAAGCGCCGATATTGGCAGCTGTACCACCAGAACGAGTTTCGGCGACGATAGCGATGGCACCGACTTCTTCGGCAATCTTTACGGCTGCATGAGAGATGGCGTTACGAACTAATCGCTTTGACTGGGTCATATTCGTCTCGTGAACATCTACATCAGAGTTTTCTTGGGTGTAGACGATGGTTCGACGCATGGCAGCCACTGTTTCGATAGGATATTCACCGTTGGCCGTCTCGTCAGACAACATGACCGTGTCGGCGCCTTGGATGACAGCGTTAGCAACGTCACTCACCTCGGCACGAGTTGGCTCTGGGTTGTCGACCATGCTGCTCATCATCTGAGTCGCAACAATGCTTAGTTTGCCGTGCTTGCGGCATAGCTCGATGATCCTTCGCTGTACGATAGGAACTAGCTCGGCACCTACTTCTGTTGCTAGATCACCACGGGCCACCATGACGCCGTCACTGACCTTGACGATCTCTTCGAGGGTCCCTGGCTCAATCGCCTGTCGAGTCTCGACCTTGGCGATGATATGAGCGGTTGAACCTAGGCCAACCAGAATCTGTCGTAGATTGCTGATGTCTTCTGCCGACTGAATAAAGCTCAATGCGACATAGTCAAAATCTTTGTCAGCGGCAAATTCGATATCCGCCATGTCTTTTGGTGTGATGATATCTCCACCAAAATCAGTATCAGGCAAGTTGATGCCTTTTCGGCTCATTAGAGTGCCGGGGTTTTCAACTTTGACCTTGATAGCAGTTTCGCTAACAATCTCCGTAACGGTCGTACGAACTTTACCGTCAAAGATATATAACCTCTCGCCAACTTTGACTTTTTCTGCCAGGTTAAATTGGACAGGCAACGTGAGACCATTGTGTTCAGCTGCATGGTCGAGGATCAGCTCGTCACCAGCTACAACCGGCTGGTTATTATCATTTAGTATACCGAGTCGGATCTTTGGTCCTTGCAAATCTTGTAGGATCGCGACTGGGCGACCGTGCTCTTTGCTGGCCTGACGAATCCACGCCATTTGTTTTAGGCGTTCCTCGTGGTTACCGTGGCTAAAGTTCAGTCGGAAACCGTTAGCGCCGTTTTGTAATAAAGCCTGAATTGATTCATAGCTGTTTGTAGCTGGCCCGACTGTGGCCAGGATCTTGGTTCTTTTAAGTATGTGCATAACTCATACAAGTGTACCAGATACACGATGCTCGGCCAAGCTAAAGCTCTATAATGCCCGACTCGACTTGAGACCGAAAATCCCATATGCCTGGTTTTTCATGTTTATAACTCCAGTAGAACCAACCCGAGGTATGTGAAAACGCTCTGCGCTGTAACCTTTCGTGCTCACGAAGCGCTCTCATCTCATCGCGATGATTGAGATTTTTGATCAAGTGTTGCGGCAAGACTAGACTCCATTCTCCGATGATCATAGGTTGTCTCTTTTGGATCTTTACATATAACTTTTCGCGGCGAACTAATGATGCATAGTAACCTTTTAGTGACTGGAGCCGCGAAAACAGTGTCATTCCCTGATACCAGTGATGGTCCATGATAACCGGAAAATGCCTTTTCGGCCGAATCGCGCGAGCCATCAGTCGCGGCGTAAACGCGTCGTGGTAAACAGTCACTAGCCCTGGACGCGCATCGTGGGTAATTCGTTTGTAAGCTTTGTTATAAAATCGACGAAGTTTGAAATTGAAAAAACCCAACTTTGGCTCGTTCAGTAGTTGCAGCGCAAAAACATGTTCATTATTCTTGTAGCGCTGTGCCAACCGAAATAACACGTCGATAGTTTGCAGGCGCTTTTTGCGCGACCGATACCAATCTTTGCGACCCGATCTGCCGCTGTGATCGTGGCCGTTTTGCGAACCTGGCGCACCATGCAAATCGATCATGACGAGTAGTTTATTCTTTTTAGCCTGTTTTACAGCCCAATCTAGACGATCGATACATGGCCGAAACGGACCATCGCCATCAAGTATCCAGTAGCCTACCGGTATGCGGACGGCGTTTATTCCAGCCTGTGCCATCCAGACAAAATCTTCCTCAACTATAAATGTTTTTTGATGTTGATCAACTATGTCCGGTCCATCCAGTGTTTGCATCAGCGAATATTCATCTCGTGCCTCTGTCCCGGAGAATAAACTGGGCGTCATCCATTTTTCCAACACCAACCAACCGCCCAGATTGACACCTTTTATAAACGGCAACGACCTCATGCAAATATTATGCCACTAAAGCACGCTTGTGCCAAATAGCACGCCCACGTAATACGTCAAAACCATGGCCGCGATTCCACCGAAGAGAACTCGTACCATAGCTCGGCCGCGCGATGCGCCACCAACTTTTGCGCTCATGTAGCCAACTACAAACAGCGCTAGCACAACAGATGCTATCGTCGCAATTATCCTAAATTCCGCTGGAACTAAAACGATCGTCAGAAATGGTATCAGTCCGCCAATCGTAAAAGCGATCAATGACGACACCGCTGCTTGCATCGGGCTATTGATATCGTCCGGGTCTAGACCAAAATGCATACGTAGGTGGGCTCGCAGAGCATCTTTTTCCGTCAATTCTGCTGCCACTAGTCGAGCAGTTTTTTCACTAACACCCTGCTTCATGTACTCGCGGGCTAGTTCGTCGAGCTCGCCCTCTGGATCTTCTGCTAGCTCGTCTTTTTCGTCCTTGATAAATGCCTTTTCGGCATCGCTCTGACTACTGACCGAGACATACTCGCCAACAGCCATAGATAGCGCCCCAGCGACCAGAGCGGCTAGCCCTGCCATAAATATGACTCCTGATTCAGCTCCAGCACCGGCTATGCCCATGACGACACTGGATATCGATACTATGCCGTCGTTGGCACCCAGTACCGCCGCGCGAAGTTTGTTTAAAGTCCCATTACTAGCCGTGTCTGATGGCAGTGCCTTTTCTTGCGCCATTTACTCTCCCTCTCGTCCTATGATTATCTCGTCTATAAATATATTGCTTGGATCGTGGCTTTCGATCGAGCGAATGATCTCGTAAAATCCGTCAACTAGATCATCGGGGCTGATTTCGGATAGTGTTGCCCAGAAACAGTCCGGACCTATATCTCCCTGGATATTCTTAACACGAAAGACGTTAACCAGTCTATGATCGTCGTCAGATAGCACGTATATACTGCCACTAAATTCACAGTTGCCAGCTAAACCTATCTTTTCCGATAATTCACGCTCCGCACTGTCTAGTAGTTTTTCGCCGACGTGCATCATGCCATGAGGTAGGCTAAGCTTGCCGAGATTTGGCTGTCGATTCCAGCGATACATCAGATATCTGCCCTGGTCATCAATAGCGACTATGGCGTTTAGTATCTGTGGCTGCGTTCGAAGCTTGCCAGTATCTAGACTAACTGTCCGTATATAATCGAGACCTTGGGTAGTTAGCCTGTAGCCTTCCTCACTTTTTTCGACTAACTTTTCTCCGATCAAACCTTTTAGGTGATACATAAATAGATTGCCTTCAACGTCCTGAGGCTTGAGATCCTTGTAGCGTACTATTTCGTTACGGATCAATTTATCGAGTATTTGGTTTTGTATCCAGCTATGCATTGTTCAAATATTTTTGACTCAAAAAGTCTTGCTTATATCAGTTATATATCCCAGTTAGTATAGCACTGTACCTTTACAACTAGGAAGGATGGAACGATGAAGATCATCGAGAACAAGTCGTTTGCTTTCGCCTTTAAGTGTGAGATTTGTCACTCAAAACTCGAGGCGGAGGAAAATGACGTGCGGGCCAGGTACAAAGGACGAAGCGGAATGACAGTTCCGGTCGATCGCGCCTACAACTACTACGTCGTCTGTGCGGTCTGCGGGAACGAGGAGAAAGTGCCATTCGCCCATACGACGCCAAGGATCCGCGAGTGCGCACGCAACAAGTACTACGCCGCCACTGCTACTAGCTGGGACTAACATGTCTACTAATGTTTTTCATGAAGTTGCTGGGATATTCGTCCGCAATCCTCTCGGCCAAATCCTGATGTTCGATAGACTCAAGCCGCCACTAGGCTTCACCATCCCGGCTGGACACATCGAGCCGGGCGAGGAACCGTTGTCGGCAGCACTCCGAGAGTTGAGCGAAGAAACCTCGATCGAAACCGTAGAGTTAATATCACTAGGATCAAACATGATCTGGGGTGATCTATGCCGGCGGGGAACGCCGAATCACCACTGGCATGTTTTTGTCGTCAACGTTCCGCCCGACACAAACGTCGAGATTTGCGAAGAAGGTACCAACCCCCTCTGGCGGTCGCCCGAGGATTGGTTGCATGGGGGAAACCTCACGCTCGCAACTCGACACACCCTCAACCGTCACCTCGATGTTTTACGTCGGTAACGATCAGAGGACCCTCCCCGCGCCCTAAAAGGCGCGGGGGTTTCATATCCATACGCTTGAAAACAGGGGTTAAATATGCTAATATCTTTCAGTCAAGGCCCCATCGTCACGACAGGTCATCAACCACACACAATACCTTTCATAAATCATATGGTCCCATCGTCTAACGTGAGAAATGCCTGTGGCATTTCGCAAGGCCGGAAGCCGGATGAGATTTATCCTCACCGACTGAGGCGAGCCTACGAGCAATTTCAAAGAAATTGACGAGTAGGTGGACACCAGTCTGTCCGACCATATAGGCATCAAAAAAATCGCACCTTTCGTTTACAATCTATAGTAATGGTCCCATCGTCTAACGGTTAGGACACCAGGTTTTCATCCTGGCAATCCGGGTTCGATTCCCGGTGGGATCACCATAAGAGATTTTTCAAGCGACGCAAGTCGGAAAACGGAATTCACCCCTGTAAAAAGGGGTGTTTTTTGAGTTCCAGAATCTAAATCGTCGTAGGTAGGTAACTGGTTAAATATAGCGCCAAAAAGTTGGGCTTTGCGCACCGGATTTGCTTGCTTTAACAGTAGTTCATCGATATGTTCCAGTAGGTAGCGGACCTTCTTTAAAATAGCCTCAATATCCAAGGGCTTTTGCTTAGTTATTTGGCTCTTTTCCTGCTCTAGCTGCTTTATCTTCTCTTCCATAGCATCTACGTCGCTTTCTATGTATGCAATCGCTGAGGGGCTACTTAGGAACTTGATTTTGCTAAGCGTAACGCTGATTTCACCACGCAGCGCTGCAATCTGTGCGTCAATCTGCTTGGCATCACCGCCCTGAGTCTTGAGCCTTCGCTCGTACTCATCGCGCACCGCTTGCATCAATGCTTCAATTTTTGCATCCTCCATCTTTAGTTGTTTTACGAACAGCATGATTCTCTCCTCCATTTCGTCCTTAGGTACACGGAAATAATGCCCGTGATTGCTGCAATGATAGGCCGGGTAATATTTACCCGTCTTACCACGACTCGCGCTGCCAAGTAATGGCCT
>JBARQK010000043.1:0-5877 GCA_049643705.1 Saccharimonadaceae bacterium (SeqCode)
AACAGGTAGATCCTGCTAGTTTTGCGCCCGACTCGCAACCCGTGACTGTGAATGACGAGACCAGGGAAACCGTTTCTCCCGAAGTGCGGACCGCTGAGTCAACTGATGCCGATAAAACTACTGATACGTCTGACTATATGACACCGGTACACTGGCAGGCTGCAGAGTACATACAGAGGGACAAATCTGCACTTTGGTATGTCATTCTGGCTGTTATCACAGTAGGTTTTATGGCCGCAGCGATATTGTGGATGCAGTCGTGGTCGTTTGCCGTGTTAGTACCGGTCATGTCGGCTGCGTTGATCATATACTCACGTCGACCACCCCATGAAGTTCCCTATACGCTCAGTCGACAAGGCCTCCACATCGGCGATGTATTGTATCCCTATAACGAATACAAGTCATTTACGCTCATCAGTGGCGACGACCAGCATCAGATCATGCTAGTTCCGGTCAAACGGTTCAAGCCAGGCGTATCGGTCTATTTTCCAGAAGAAGTCGGTGAGAGAATCGTCGATATGTTAGCCGCGCGCCTGCCTATGCAGGAACAGCATCTCGATGCCGTTGATCGTCTGATACGCAAATTGCGCATCTAGTCATTAGACTTGCCTTCACCCCTGATACATGATAACCTGTATCATGTCCTGTTCATCAGGAGGCACATTATAGTTACGCGCGGTGTTGTCTTTATGGCTACACTGCACTTGCACCCGTAGTTCAGCTGGATAGAACGTCGGCTTGCGGAGCCGAAGGTCATAGGTTCAAATCCTGTCGGGTGTACCATGAAAAGAAGATCATTGTTTAGATGATCTTTTTTTCATGTTTTCTCAGAGTAACTATTAGTTGAATTTCAATCCGAATGCGGCTGACATGGATGGGGCCGTTAGAGCCTCCTTTAGTGGCTTGGCACCGACGAGTTCTGAGCAGAATCGGCTGAGTGAATAGAGAGTTAATTTCTGGCTGACAACCTTACGGGTCTGTGATGGATGTATCACGACGGTTAGGATCTTGTTGCCGCTACTCTTGTTATCTTCGTCGGCCGTCAGGATCACTGCTAGGCGACCAGATTTCCAGTCGGGGCCATTGAACACTTTTGCCATCTGGGTTTTAAACCAATTGTCGGCAGTTTTCAGAGAACAGTCGTGGGCGTTGTTACAGTTGTTAGGGATTACGAAGCCTAGATTTGGCAGGGTACCTGTGGTCACAGCTGAATCAAATTTTGTGAATGGGACGTCGTATTTTTGGCAGTTGGCTCGTTCGTCGACAAAATACGCCCAAGGGTTATGCCTGACGGCGTACTTTGTGCCACCGTTTGATAGGTAGCAGTTGGACGGCATGCCATCGGCATAGGTAACGGCAGTTTTGTTTGCCACTATAGCCTGTCCAAATATGGACGGGCCTTTGACCTTGTATGTACTAGGAGAGCCGTTAGCGGTAATCCCGTTGGTGCTACCGCCAGCTATGGCGATGTAGTTTGGCAGGGATGGATGACGGATGGCGTAGAAGTTGTTGGCGTAGCCATATTTGTCGGCCAGTGTGGCGGCGTATGGCATACCTAGGCGCATCTGATCATAAGAGTGGTTTTCCTCAACAAACACTAGTACCTTCGTGACGGTATTGATGGACACGGCGGGCACTGGTGCGGGGGTTGGCGCTGGAGCTGGCTTTGGCGCAGGTTTTGGAGTTGGTGTTGGCGTTGGCTTCGGCGTAGGAGTAGGTGTAGGAGTTGGGGCCGGTTGCGGTGCGTCTGGCTGTTCGGCGTCTTTTTGGGCTAATTTTTCTTCTTCGGCGGCTTTCTTTTTTGCTTCCTCCTCGAAGGTAGACTGTAGGCGGGTTAGCGTCTCTTCATCGAGGTATGCGTGGTCGTTGCTCAGGTCAATGTTATTTTCTGGTAACCGCACTTCCGACTGATCGTTGTCAACGAGTGCTCCGTAAGGTGCGGGATTGTTGGTTCGTGCGACCATAAATGCACCGACGCTACCGATAAGTAGTACTGAACATATAATAGCGGGCAGAACTATTTTACGTCCAGATATCGATAATCGCGTCTGAGAACGCGATCTTTTGGCATTGGCCGAGTCTTCGTAGGTGGCGTAGGCCATCGAAGCATGTCGGTCAGCTGCGATTAGGCTGTCAATGTCATTTTTTGTTTCTGGTGCAGAGTTTGGTGTGACGCCGCTCATTGTTTTTTCCTTGGGTTTGTTATATGTGTTAATGACTTTTGGCTTATGCTAACATGCCACGGCGTAAATGTCAATATGCTAGCGCTAAATTATGTCGGGCGCATCTATCGAATAATGTCAGCGTATCTTATATAATTGTTTCGTTGGTACATGGAGAGGTGTCTGAGTGGTTGAAGGTGCCGCTCTCGAAAAGCGGTGTGCGGTTTCCCCGTACCGGGAGTTCGAATCTCCCCCTCTCCGCCAAGAAAATAGAACGACCATTTGGTCGTTCTATTTTCTTTGGTCGGTGGACGAGCTCCGAACTCCCGGGTTCGCCAAAGGCGAACAACTGGGAGTTCGGCGTAGCGAATGAAGAAAAAGAAAGCAGCGTTAGCTATTTTCTTTTTCGAATGAGCGGAGGAGCGAACAAAGTGAGCGATATCTCCATTGCTGATATCTCCCTTTCGCCATCCTTGCTATAATCACGACATGGAAGACTCAATATTTACTAGGATAATCAAAGGCGAAGTGCCAGGCGAAATCGTTTACCAAGATGACGTTTGTGTCGTAATGATGACTATCGAACCGATAACGCCAGGCCACTGCATGGTAATTCCGCGCCAACAGATCGATCATTTGTGGGATTTTGATAACGATACTTATCGACATTTGATGGATGTAGCTAAAGAGATGGCAACGAGGATTAGGGGTGCCTATAGCTATGAACGTATCGGGATGTTCGTTGAAGGTTTTGGCGTGCCACATGCCCATGTTCACGTCTTTGGCTATGAGCAACCTCTAGCTCCGACGATGGCTGAGCATGCCGCACATAAAGTAACTGTTGTTGGAGATGAATTAAGGAACGAGGCGGACAAGTTGAGGCAAAATGCCAATTAAGATCCTTGCCGTCGGCAAAAAACACGAGTCCTGGGTCATCGAAGGTATCGAACGCTATGAAAAGCGCCTCAGGCCACCATTTAATTCAGAATGGGTACTGATCGGACATTCGGGTTTCGAGGCCGATAGAGCGAGCCAGGAAGAGTCTGAGCGCATATTATCCAGGCTTAGTCCTGGTGATTATGTTGTGTTGCTTGACGAAGTTGGCAAGATGCTTACTTCCCCTACTCTATCTAGCATTTTGGCTACCCAGTTCAATAACTCGCGACAAGTAGTTTTCGTCATCGGGGGTGCTTATGGTGTTAATGATGCCGTGCGTCAGAGAGCCGATCTAGTCTGGTCTCTGTCAAATCTAGTCCTGCCGCATCAGTTAGTCCGCCTAGTCCTAACAGAGCAGATCTACAGATCACAGTCCATCCAGAACAACTCGAGCTATCACCACGATTAACATAAGCTTGACAAAAAACAAAGCATATGCTAAATTTGTATATGTCAACAATGTTAAAAACAAAAAAACAACAGATGAAAAGACTACTTCACATATTTGTATCAACCGTTAGCCTCTTTACGGCGACCGGTCTATTTATGCACGAGATGCATGTTGATCAGGCTCTCAGTACTTTTGAATACCGAACGTACAGCAGGGTTAGTCTGACTAGCCTGCTAACAAGCATGCAGTTACAGCCTGGTAAGGTAGAGCTCGACATGCATACCCACGTCGATCATAACCCCGCTAATTCATTACTGAGCCTAAACAACATGATCTCGACTCCGAGCATAATACCTCGTAGCGATTACAGGCGTCACATGCTCCAGAACGAAGAGCCCAAAGGCCGTCATGCCTTTGACAACATATATTTACCGTTAATTAGTTAATCTCTAGAACTTCGAGTTGCTTGACTAGCTTTTGAGCTAGATCTTTTTTCTTTGCTAGGTCACTACGAGTTTCTTCAACTAGTGCTGTCGGAGCTTTACTAGTGTAGTTTTCATTGGACAGTCTAGATTCTAGCCTCTCGATGTCGGCGTGAGCTTCGGCCAGGCGCGTTTCGAGGTTGGTCTGGTGCTCGTACATCGTTTTTGCATCAACATCCAACCAGGCGTCACGGCCGGTTGCGGCTAGATGAAGGCCGCGAACTCGGTCGACTTTTTCGACAGATTTTAGTTTGGCGAGTCGTTTTATCAGTTCGGTGTAGTCCTCTATCAGAGAATCATTCTGGTATAGGAGGGTCTGCCGAGTATTGCCTGGGAGATCGGCGGCAACAAAACGTGTTTCGACGATTAGTTGCTGTAAGCGCTTGAACTCGACCGCTGCGATATCGTTGTAGCCGAGAGCTGTAGGCCAAGACTGTTTGATGAGTAGGTCGTCGTGCCAGACTAGTGATTGCCAGATAGTTTCGGTGACAAATGGCGCAAATGGATGAGCTAGCTTCAGGCAGGTGTCGAGAACCCAAGCAAGCATCTGTGAGTTCGATTCTGTTTTGCTGGACTCGATGTACCAGTCGGCGACATCGTCCCAGATGGTATGATAAACGACTTCCATGGCCTCAGCAAAGCGGTAATCAGCTAGTAGTTTGTCGATGTTATTGCTCGCCTCATTTAGGCGCTTTACGATCCAGTGATCGGCTATTGTCGACGGGGATGGGTCGCCAAATTGCTTTACCTCACCTACCTTGTCGGTGATGTAGCGCGCGATGTTCCAGAGTTTGTTACAAAAGTTGCGTCCGGCTTGGACCTTGCCTAGGCTAAATGCCTGGTCTTGCGCTGCGCTGCGGTTGCCGACAATACCTAGCCTCAGGGCGTCTGAACCGTATTCAGCGACTGCTTCCATGGGGTTGATGACATTCCCCTTGCTTTTGCTCATTTTGATTCCCTTTTCATCGAGAACTAGTCCGTGTAGATAAACATGTCTAAATGGAACCTGATCTGTAGCATATAGTCCGAGCATGACCATACGGGCAACCCAGGCGTAGAGGATGTCTCCGGCGGTTTCCATGAGATCTGTTGGGTAATAGTTCTTCAGTTTGCCGTCGGTTTGGTAATCGGTGACGATAAATGGCCATTGACCAGAACTGAACCAGGTGTCGAAAGTGTCCTCGTCTCTGATATATGTTGTGCCGTTCACAACGATCGACTGTTCTTCGACACGATCATCAAATATCCAGTCGATTGGGTTGTCGCGGTTATAGAATGCTGGGATCGGAATGCCCCATGGTATCTGGCGACTGATGTTCCAGTCTCTGAGGTTGTCAAGATACTGGATAAGGACGCGTTTTTTTGATGCTGGCGTAAAGTTAATCTCGCCTGCATCTAGAGCGGCCTTGGCTCGCTCGACCAGAGGCTTAACAGAAACAAACCATTGATCTTTTATAAGGGGCTGGATGATAGTGCCGCATTTGTAGCAATGTCCAACCGAGTGGACGATATCTTCTTCGCCGCGACGGAGCTCTTCGATTTCGAGAGCTTTTAGGACTCTCTCGCGGGCTTCCTCTACGGTTTTCCCGCTGAACTGAGGTGGTACATTGATCATTGTTCCGTCGGTTGCGATAACCTGGAGGCGCTGGAGGCTGTGTCTCTCCCCTATCTCAAAATCGTTTGGATCGTGGGCGGGCGTTACTTTGACGACACCGGTACCAAAGGCGGGGTCGACATGTTCGTCGGCAATGATCGGAATTTCTCGTCCAGTCAGTGGCAGCATAACCTTTGTACCTACTAGCTGTTTGTAGCGCTCATCATCAGGATGAACGGCGAGGGCCGTGTCGCCTAGCATGGTTTCAGGGCGAGTCGTCGCAATGACAACTTCACCTATTTGGTCCATAGT
>JBARQK010000044.1:0-6445 GCA_049643705.1 Saccharimonadaceae bacterium (SeqCode)
GACCGACACCTACGCCCTCGACGAGAGCAGTGCTGTCTTTGGTCAAAACCGCCAGAACTTTACCGGTCGTACCCTTATCTTTACCGCTGATGATACGGACTAAGTCGTCTTTTTTAATACGCTGAGCCATTATAGTACCTCCGGTGCAAGGCTGATGATCTTTGCGTAACCAAGGTCGCGGAGTTCCCTAGGAACTGGACCGAAGACGCGAGTTGCCTTTGGTGTTTTGTCGTCGTTAATGATAACTGCGGCGTTGTCGTCAAAACAGATAGTCGAGCCGTCTTTACGGCGGATCTGATCACGAGTACGAACAACAACTGCTCGAACAACGCTCTTTTTCTTTACCGTTCCGTTCGGGGTGGCCTGTTTGACAGTTGCGACGATGATGTCGCCAACCCGGGCGTAATGGCGCCTAGTACCACCTAGAACTCGGATGCAGAGGATTTCCTTTGCGCCACTGTTGTCGGTGACTTTGAGGCGAGATTCCTGTTGTATCATTTAGGCCCTCTCCTCACTAGTCGTCTTTTCCTTGTGTGGAACGACTGCCTCAACATCATCGACTAGTTCAACTGAGCCACGTGCTTTCTCATTGATCTTTTCGAGTTTGAAACTCTTTCTCTTTGATACTGGTCGGCACTCGATGATAGTCACCTGATCGCCTTTGCCAGCTTCGTTTGCCTCGTCGTGAGCAGCATATTTGCGACTAACAGTATACTGCTTGCCATAAATAGGATGAGTTTCACGACTAGTAACGGTGACTGTGATAGTCTTGTCGGCTACTGCCGATGAAACTATGCCTGTCAGGGTCTTGGCCATATTATTTATCCTCCTGCCCGGTCGATTGACGGGTTTTTTCTGCGATCTCAGCGCTGCGGATAGCAGTCTTGAGACGAGCAATTTGTTTACGATTTGCGCTAATAACGCGCGGATTTGCTAGCTCACCAGCTTTGTGGCCACGGCGGGCTTCTAGTAGGTCAGCTTGCTTTGATACTAATTCAGTCTGCATATCAGCAGTTGTCTTTACTTCGGTGGCCTTTTTGACGACTTTGTTAGCCATATTAGACCTCTTCTTTCTTGACAAATCGTGTCTTTACGGGCAGTTTGTGACCAGCTAGGCGCATAGCTTCGCGAGCGATCTCTTCGGTGACACCCTTCATTTCGAACAAAACTGTGCCAGATTTGACCTTGGCTGCGTAGTATTCAGGAGCACCTTTACCGCCACCCATCTTTACATCCTGTGGTTTTTTGGTAACAGGAGTATGAGGGAAGATACGGATCCAGATCTTGCCACCACGTTTGATGTAACGAGTCATTGCTTGACGAGCAGATTCGATCTGACGTGAAGTAATGCGCTCGTTCTCTAGACTCTGGAGGCCATAATCACCAAAGGCGACGTAGTGACCGCGAGTTGCGTTGCCGCGATTTTTGCCGATACGGACTTTGCGGAATTTAAGCTTCTTTGGCAATAACATTATCGGTCGCTCCTCTCACCCTTGTAGATCCAGACTTTCACGCCGATAATACCGGCAGGAGTTTTGGCGCGGGCTGTATGGAAATCAATGTCTGCGCGCAGGGTGTGTAGTGGAACTGAACCCTCGATAATCTTTTCTCGACGAGCCATTTCAGCATTGTTGAGACGACCAGCGACTTGGATACGAATACCCTTGGCACCAGCGGCCATGGTGTTTTGTGCCGACATTTTGATAGCGCGGCGAAAGTTAGCGCGGCGTTCTAGCTGACGAGCGATATTCTCGGCGACAAGCTTTGCAGCCATTTCTGGGCGTTTTACTTCTTCGATGTTGATACGAACTGGAAGACTAGCTATCTTTTCGATATCAGCCTTTAGCTCTGTCACACCGGCACCACCGCGACCGATGACAACACCAGCTTTTGCGGTGTGAATAGTAACGGTGATCAGGTTGGCGCTACGCTCGATCTCAATCAAATTGATGGTTGGACGAGCTTCGAAACGCTTTTCGATCAATTCGCGGATACGAACGTCTTCGATAAGCCATTTAGCAAAATCACGTTTTGGTGCAAACCAACGAGAACTCCAGTTTTTGTGAACCTGTAGACGGAAACTGATCGGATTTACTTTCTGTCCCATGTTATTTCTCTCCCTTAGCCTTCACAGCAGGTTTTTTAGACTCTGCCTTTGCCTCTACTGGCTTTTCAGCAGCAACGGCTGGCTTTTTCTTTGCTTTCTCTGTGCCAACTACCTCGACCAGGATGTGGCTTGATTTCTTGACGAATGGCAATGCGCGACCGCGTGAAGCAGGTTTGAATCTCTTCATACGTGGGCCGGTTGTAATGCTCAGTGTTTTAATGACGAGCGTCTTGCCGTCAACATTGTTGTTGTTGATCGCGTTTGCTTTGGCGCTAGCGATAGCCTTTTTAACGACTAGGGCTGAGCGTTTTGGTGTGTGCTCTAGGATAACGAGAGCGTCGGCGACGGTACGACCGCGGACTAGGCTGGCGACAAGGCTAACCTTGCGTGGAGTCTGGTCAACGCCCTTGATATGAGCTTTGGTAACAATCAGTTCGCTCATTATTTCTTAACCTTTCCACCGTGTTTGCGGAATTTGCGGGTTGGGCTAAACTCACCGAGTTTATGACCAACCATGTTTTCCGAAATCAACACTGGCACATGAACGCGTCCGTTGTGGACAGCGATTGTGCGACCCACCATGTCAGGACTGATAGTACTGGCACGGGCCCAGGTCTTGATAACAGTGCGATCGCCTACTCCGAGCGCTGCCACTTTCTTGGCAAGCTTGACGTCGACAAATGGGCCTTTCTTGAGTGATCGACTCATATCTTACTTCTTCCTCTTCGCTTCATGGCGAGATTTTACAATCATATTGTTAGTACTCTTGCGTCGGCGCGTGCGGTAACCGAGAGTCAACTGACCCCATGGTGTGCGCGGAGCCTTGCCGGTACCGTGACGTCCACCGTCACCACCACCGTGAGGGTGATCAGCAGCGTTCATAACAACACCACGTACACCTGGGCGGATACCCTTGCGACGGTTGCGACCGGCTGAACCGATCTTTACGTTCTGATGTTGGACGTTACCAACGACACCGAGAGTAGCTGCACATTCCAGGCGGAAGCGTCGAACTTCACCGCTAGGCATACGAACCTGAGCGTAACCGTCTTCTTTGGCCATCAACTGAGCTTTTGTGCCAGCTGAACGAACCATTTGAGCGCCTTTGCCTGGGTTGATTTCGATAGCGTAGATCTGGCTACCAACAGGGATACGGTCAAGTGTCATGCGGTTAGAGGCTTCCACTGGTGCTGTTTCGCCAGTTTGGATAGTTTTGCCCTTTGTCATCTGAGTGTCGGCTAGGATGTAGTGGTAGAGACCGTGTTGGTCTTTGACGCGAGCGATACGGGCACTGCGGTTTGGATCGTATTCGATCTCTTCGACAGTTACAGTCAGATCAGCAGGCAGCTGGTGGTTAACCAAACGATAGTGACGCTTTACACCGCCACCGCGATGGCGAACAGTGATTCGGCCAGTATTGTTTCGGCCAGCGTTCTGTTTTTTACTCTTTATCAGGGATTTCAGCGGTTTACGTGTCGTAATCTCACTGAGGTCCTGTGATGTCATACCGCGACGAGCAGGAGTAGTTGGGTTATAAGCTTTGATAGCCATTATTTCTTCTCCTTCTTTGCCTTTGCGGTTGATGGTGCTTTTTCTTCTGGAGCAGTGACTTCTTCGTCAAAGACCTTTATGCTATCGCCTTCAGCCAAGGTTACGTAAGCCTTTTTGCTGTCGGAGCGATTAGTAATGCCCGGATTGCGGCGCTTTCCTAGGCTAAATCGGACTGATTTGCCACTCTGGACTAGGGTCTTGATGCTAACGACCTTTACGCCGAACTGCTTTTCAACAGTTTTGGTGATCTGATCCTTGTTAGCGTCGAGAGGTACGTTAAAGATATAGGTGTTTTTCGTAGCGATCAGGCCATAGGCCTTTTCGGTAGCTCGTGGAGTTACAAGTATCATGTTATTTGTCCTCTCCTAGCCAAGCTTCTACGATCTTGACTGATTCTGGTGTCAATAGGATGTGATCGGCATTTAAAATGTGGTAAACATTTAGATATTTCGCGCTAACCAACAGAACGTTCTGCAAGTTGTTCGTCGAACGGAGCAAAGCGGGCGTTTTCTCTTCGACGACTAGTAGAACTTTACGGTCAAGTTTTAGGTCTGCTATAAATTTCGCCATGTCAGCGGTCTTGCCGGTTGGCTGGACGGCTGAAACAACGATCTTTTTAGACTGGTTAGCTAGCGTTAGAGCTTGCCTGAGGGCGACGCGCTTGCTAGTTTTGCTAACCTTTAGTTTGTAGTTTTCATTGCCCAGTGGGCCGAAAACGACACCACCATGACGCCAGATAGGGTTACGGCTGCTTCCGAAACGGGCGCGACCGGTACCTTTCTGTTTCCATGGCTTTTTACCACCACCGCTGACTTCGCCGCGGGTTTTGGTGGTTGCACTCGCCAAACGAGACTCGGCTAGGTATGAATCATACGCTAACTTTACGAGTTCGTGGTTTGGGACTTCAACTCCAAACACGGATTTTGGCAAGGCAGTTGCTTTTGCTGGCGTTGTTGAAGTAGCCATTACTTAGCACCTCCTAGTACTATTAAGCCCTTTTTAGGACCTGGTACAGCACCTTTGACGCCGATGAGGTTATCACCAGCCGAAACATAGGCAACCGTCAAATTTTTGACAGTTACTTGGTCGTGGCCCATACGGCCAGCCATGCGCTTACCTTTGAAAATCTTTTGTGGGTACATGCTACCGATAGAACCGGGCTTGCGTGTATTACCCTTGCCACCGTGAGATTTACGGTGTCGTTTAAAGTTGTGTCGCTTGATAGTTCCAGCGAAACCTTTACCCTTGCTGACGCCAGTCGCATCAACAACGTCGCCTAGTTCAAAACTAGTAACGTCTAGTGTGTCGCCTACCTTTAGACCTTCAGGTAGTTCTTCGACACGAAATTCCCGAATATGTTTCGGGGTCACACCGGCTGTTTTCACATGTCCAGCCACGGCCTTGCTCAGGTTCTTACCCTCATCAAATCCTACTTGGACTGCGTTGTATCCGTCTGTTTCAACGGACTTGACCTGAGTCACAGTCACAGGACCGGCTTGAATCAACGTCACTGGAACAGTAACGCCATCTTCGCCGATGATTTGGGTCATACCAATCTTGGTACCGAGAAGTGCTTTCATTGCCCTCTTGCTCCCATTTAAAATCCTCGGTGGCTGCTGGTTTCTCCCCTGGAGACCTGTCAATTCACTCGAGAACAAGTTGTTATTACGTAATAAGTTACCAAGCTAGTGTAGCAAATTATCTACGCAAAGTCAACACTATTACCTCTGGGAATGATGGTTGCATTCCGTTTGACAGTTTTGCTGTTTTCGTGTATTAGTATGGTAGGCATGGTGGATGCCGTGCGCGTACATGAAAGGCCATACCGTGGGTCAAGATATCAGATACTATGTGTCTTCATTCGATCTTCCGATTGAACTATTCCCTCACAGTGAGAGCAGCGGGACGTTGGTCGTCTTCACGAGACCGTCCGCGAAGGAAGCGATCAAGTGGAGTCCCTTGGTCTCATCAACTCAATATATGTACGGTCCGACAGAGTTAATCGAGTCTGTCAGAGTCAACCTGGAAAAAAAGGTGCCTCATGAAGAAGCGCAAGAAATCGTGCGCCAGATCAAGGTCATCCTGAGAGCCATCAAAGCTCTGAATGACACCGTGCCCCGGCCCGCGCCAGACAGCGCGTGAGCACTCCGGACACCAAGTCCGTGCGAGAGCTCGCGCCGTCAGGCCGGGCTTTTTGCATATCTTGGAATTCTCAGTACTCTTGACGCACGCTCTTCCTGCTGATTTAATGACGCTGATGGCTACGAGCGAGAAATCTCGCACTCAATCAACAAAGACAGGAGTCTGCCATGGCACCAATGACAGTCGATCTCCGAGTTCCCAACCCAGGCGGTTCCGCCGTACGATGCGATGTGCTTGCCGGTATGGCCGGCTATCCCTTCACTTACAGGAATGGAGTATATCAGTCAGTCATCATTCAGTCTGATAGCCCAAAGAGAGTTGCCCATGTCGGATGCGACGACAGGACCTTACTACCTGCTTTTGGTGATAAGGTCTACCTCGCTCAGACGCCTGACGGCAACGTCATTGCGATGTCGACAGCTTCACAGAGCTTTGCTACAACCGTATGGAAATGGCATTTTGTGTCGACCACACACCTGAGCGAGTCTAAAGCGACCGTCAATCGAGCGAAATACCGCGCCGTACCATGGATACGCACTATTGTAGACCTATCGGTCGGGCTACCTGGTTTTGCCGTATATGGTGCATGGCTATTGGCCGACAAGCTCAGAGCAAAGCGGCTAGCGCCAGCTATCGACAGAACTC
>JBARQK010000045.1:0-4892 GCA_049643705.1 Saccharimonadaceae bacterium (SeqCode)
GGCAGACTGCGTAGCAACCGTCGTCTATGACCCCATCAAACGTTCACTTGCTCTAGCGCACCTGGGCAGACATTCGACTCTAACTGATATCATCGAGAAGCTAGTTGGTCATTTCGAACTGCATGACAGCAACGCATCCGACCTCATCGTCTGGATGAGTCCGAGTGCGCGAAAAGAATCGTATCGACTAGAATATTTTGATCACGCCGAAAATCCAGCGTGGAATGGTTTCCTAGAACATAAGGACGGCAGTTTCTACCTGGATATACCTGGTTATAATCGCCAGCGCTTTCTCGATGCGGGATTAAACCCGATCAACATACACGATTCAGGAATAGACACTTTCACTAACCCCGACTACTATTCTCACTCCAACGGCGATATCCATGGTCGCTTCGCCGTACTGGCAATGATGCGCTAATCTGTTAAAATATAACTAATGACTAAAAAACATCTATACGTAACGACTGCCATACCTTATGTCAATGCGAAACCACACATCGGTAATGTATTGGACTACCTCCTAGCAGACATCTGGGCACGATACTACAGACAACTCGGCAAAGATGTCAGGTTCCAAACCGGAACCGACGAGCATGGCAATAAGATCGCCGCCAAAGCTGCCGAGAATGGCATGGAGCCGAAAGCCTATGTCGATCAAAATTACGGCAATTTTAAATCACTCATCGATTCGCTCAATATTAGCTCAACAGACTTCATCAGAACTACCGACGAACATCATCGTGGCGCAGCCCAGTATATGTGGCAGCAACTATTGCCCTACATGTATAAAGGTACTTATGAGGGTTGGTACTGTATGGGCTGTGAAAATTTCGTAACCGACAAAGAGGCTGCTGACAACAATGGTATCTGCCCAGACCACAACCAGGCGTACCAGAGACTAAGCGAAGAGAACTATTATTTCAAAGCAAGTGCATTTAGTGACAAGGTTCGCGAAGCTTTAGAGTCAGGCAGGATGCAGGTCATCCCCGACTTTCGTAAAAACGAATTTCTCGAACTGATGAAAGACGGCCTAAAAGATGTTAGTTTCTCCCGTCCACGCAAGAATCTGTCTTGGGGCGTATCGGTGCCCGGAGACGAGACGCAGATCATGTACGTCTGGCCTGACGCTCTGTTGAACTACATAACAGTTCTCGGATACCCCGATAAACCCGACTGGCGAGACTATTGGCCGGCCGACCTACAGGTGATCGGTAAAGACATTCTGAGGTTTCATGCTGGCACATGGCCTGCCATGTTGATGGCCCTAGACCTACCGCTGCCGAAAAAACTTTTAGCACATGGATTTATCAATGTCGGTGGCGCCAAAATGAGCAAGACCGTTGGTAATGTCGTTGAACCGCTCGAAATCGTCAACGACTACGGCGTCGACGCATTCCGATATTTCTTTGCACGTCACATACCGACCATGGATGATGGTGACTTCACGTGGGAAAAATTTGAAGCAGCTTATAACGGTGAGCTAGGAAACGACCTAGGAAACCTGGTCCAGCGAGTCGCCAGTATGATCAAGAACTACCAGGCGGGCGTTATCGGTGACTCGCCACAGGGAGAGCATGACATGGATGCCTATCACGACGCTATGGAGAGTCTACAGTTCAGTACGGCGATGGATGAGGTATGGGTATCAGTCCGCGCGCTCAACCAATACCTCGAACAGGTCAAACCTTGGGAAATTGCAAAGTCTCGCGACAAAGATCCCGAAGCGAGCGAGCATTTATCTGATATCCTGGCCCACGCGTCGGGTACTCTACTCCAAATAGCTGACATGTTAACGCCGTTCTTACCAGCGACCGCTTCGTCGATACGCGCACTGTTCGAAACGGGCGTCGTACCGGCAGACTTCAGTCCCCTGTTTCCAAAAGTCTATCTGCATTCAACCGACCCACGCGCGCCGAAGGCCTAGAATGTTCGTCGATACACATTGTCACATCCACGACAGCGGATTTTACCCTAACGACAGAGAAGAGCCCTACCGTTTGTCGGTTGAGGCTGGCGTAACAAAAATGATCTGTGTTGGAACCGATGAACTTAGTTCTGTTGCGGCTTTCGAATTTGCTGCGCTACACCCTGGTTGTTTTGCCGCAATTGGTATACACCCGCACGATGCCGCTGTCAGTGATGTAGACAAAATTAGCGAGCTTATCATAGCCGATAGCCACATTCTAAATTCCAATAACCAGCCAGTTATAGCTGGCATAGGTGAAATCGGACTCGATTATTATTACAACCACAGCCCTAGGGACATACAAATCAAAGCTTTTGAGGCGCAGATCCAACTGGCAGTTGACCATAAACTACCCATCAGTTTTCACGTTCGTGAGGCATTTGATGACTTTTGGCCAATCCTAGACAACTTCCATGGCCTGAACGGAGTTTTACATAGCTTTACAGACAATCAGGCCAATCTGGAAAAAGGACTGTCCAGGGGGCTATACGTCGGCATTAATGGCATTAGCACTTTCACCAAAGACGCAGCCCAACGAGAGTTATATAGCTCTATCCCATTGCAAAAATTACTACTAGAAACAGATGCACCCTTCTTGACCCCTGCCCCATTTCGTGGTAAAATGAACATACCAGCATATGTTGTGGAGGTTGCGAGACATCAGGCAGATATGCGAAAGCTATCTCTTGATATTATCACTTCGTCAACCACGGCTAATGCCGTAAAACTATTTAACTTGTAGAGGAGATCTAGTGGCGGAACAAAGAAACAACATCCCAGATCAATACAGAGGCGAGACAAGCGTCGATTTTGTTTATCCTGAAGCAGAAGTTTCCACCTGGAACCCATATACGAGCGGCGCCCTCGCTCTCGAGATTGCAGCTGCCATGGAAGAGGCTCTCCCGACGGAGATCCAGGCTGGAACGGACCCATCCACTCGACCAGATCCTGAGACAGACGGTAGGTACCGCGTTGACGCGCGTAACATAGTGACTCAGAACGAAGTCGAAGCTAGACCCGTGGATCACCTAGCAGAGTTAGGTAAACTCGGAACTACGATCGCAGAACTTCGCCAAGCTCATAGAATTGACTTTGACCTGGCAGCCTAGCCCATGGGAAATATTCTCCAAAAAGCGATCAACCTACTAACCGGCGACGACTGGTCACCAAAGACACTTTTGATGCCGCGCAAACGACCTCTCAATAAACTCACCGAACGAGAGTTACTAACACTCGAGAGCGAGATCGGTGGCAAATTATTCGGACCTATTCCCCGCGGTCATCGACGCGAGTTTTTCTGTCTCGATAAAGACACCTGGATTTGGTATGAGGAATGGTTGGACGAAAAAGGAAAATTACAGCAATCCACGACCCGATATGAAGTACAAGCAAAAGGCGTCCTAAAGGTTCAGGAGGGCGCTCGCTACAACTACATCGAAGGCGATGAATTAAAGAACCTTGTTTTGGCAGCACGCATGTACTACGAACAGGTTGCGCGTGATATATATAAACGCGACCCTCATACCGGTCAGAAAATAGCCTAGCTTCTCTGTTATAATATCTCTTATGGCAAAGACTGTATTCTTAGATTATGCTGCCGCAACTCCGATGGACGATCGAGTCCTTGCTGCTATGGTGCCGTATTTTAGTGAAAGATTCTACAACCCGTCTAGCCCATACATGCCTGCTATCGAGGTCCGCCGTGATTACGAAAACGCCAAGGCAAAGTTAGCAAAATGTCTCGGCGTAAAGCCAGACGAATTAGTAATGACAGCTGGCGCTACAGAGTCGATTAACCTAGCAATCGCCAGCTCATCTGGCCATGTGGTCTCTTCACAGATCGAGCATCCCGCAGTCCTAGAATCGGTCCGACAACACGAACACACTCTAGTCGCTCCCGATCAATACGGCATAATTAGCGTTGAGAGTTTAGCAATCGCAATATTACCCTCTACGACTCTAGTGAGCATAGCCCTAGCCAACAACGAACTGGGAACTATTCAGCAACTTCGCGATATCGCTGAGCTAATCAAAACTATACGAGACAGGCGACTCGCCAGCGGCGACAAGACGCCGCTTTACCTCCATACCGATGCATCGCAAGGAGTTGGCCAAGTTGACATATCGGTCTCACGACTGGGTGTTGATATGATGACTATAAATGCTGCAAAGATATATGGCCCGAAACAAGTCGCACTATTATGGGCTGACAGATCGATCAAATTACACCCGACTATTGTTGGTGGTGGACAAGAGCGAGGTCTACGTAGCGGTACCGAAAATGTCGCAGGAACTGTCGGTTTTGCCCTGGCTCTTGAAATCGCAACGAGCAAGAGAAAGGCCGAGTCGGATCGTTTACGTTCGCTGAGAGATTTACTGCAAACTATGCTACTCGGCGAGTTTGATGACGCTGTCGTTTCGGGACACCCAAAACGACGCCTGCCTGGACACCTACATATTTCATTTCCAGGAATCGACGGCGAAAGACTGCTATTTCGACTCGAAGTACGGGGTGTTTTGGTTGCGACTGGTAGTGCATGTGCTGCGAACAAAGGAACCCGCTCGCACGTACTAACTGCGATCGGACTTGCGCCTGATATAGCTGATGGGAGCTTACGAATTACTTTAGGACGCCAGACAAACGAGGGCGATATTCGTGATGCAGCTCATGTGATCGTCGAAGAGGTTAATGCCGAAATGGTAAGGTTAAAAATATGAAAATAATAAAAATTATCGCTACAATAACCCTGATATTATTTGGCGCATCGTGGCTAATAAGTATGTTCCTAGGCCCGGACGACTTATCGAAATGTGGCCTCACTCCAACCAGTCAATCAGGATGTCAACCAGCCGATGCAATCGTAGCAATCAGTGGAGGCGATACGTCAGCGAGAACAGCGGAAGCCGTAAAATTATATAAATC
>JBARQK010000046.1:0-5658 GCA_049643705.1 Saccharimonadaceae bacterium (SeqCode)
TTAACTACTTGATCCCAGGAGGTGTGTTGCGATGATAGGGACAATCAGAAAGTTTTTGGCCGCAGTGTTTGTCGTGGCTTCTATCGGAGTCGCCTCGCCCATGCTGAGTAGCCCGGTTGTTAGTGCGGGTCCCTGTGTTGAGCGTTTACTCACCTTTCCTACCTGGTACAGAGGTTTAACTGAGTCGAGTGGCAGCGGCTGTTCGATAAAGAGTCCAGGAACTGATCTGTCGGGCTTTATCTGGAAGATCGTGCTGAATATTATCGACATCGCGCTCCAGTTGGTTGCCTATATAGCAGTTGGTTTTGTTATCTATGGCGGCTTTCAATATATCATCAGCGGGGATTCGTCCGACGGCATGGGCAAAGCGAAAACGACAATATTAAATGCCCTGATAGGTCTAGTGATCGCAATATTCTCGGTGGCGATCGTTAATATCGCTGGAGGAGCCATCAAATGAACATACTTAGAAACTTAGCGACCGACATTACGACTGGTCAGATAAATTTTCAAGGACCGAAAGACGACAGTGCGTTCCTGGGATCATTACTATCTACAGTTTATTTCTGGGTAGGGGCCGTAGCCGTGATCGTCATAGTCATGGCCGGGTTTATGTACGTGACTTCACAGGGCAACTCTACCCAGACCGCCAAGGCTAAAAACATGATACTAGGTTCCGTCATAGGTATAATCGTAGTAATGATGGCCTTTGTTATTACCAATTTCGTTATAAATGGAGTATCAAAATGAAAAAAGCACTTATTGTAGCTGGGTTTATGACTTTTGCTATAGCTGGCTCTTTCGGTAGCCAGGTTGCGCATGCCATTGACTTGATCGATTGTAGCGGCGCTAACGCCGATAGCACGGTCTGTAAAAGCAAGGACGACAATGCTGGCCAAATGATTGGCAATATAGTCAATCTCCTGCTCTTTGTGCTGGGTGTGGTAGCGGTTATAGTGATAATAATCGGTGGTTTCATGTACGTTACATCGGCTGGAGACTCGGGCCGGGCAAAGACTGCCAAAGATACGATATTGTACGCCGTGATCGGCCTGGTCGTCGCTCTTATGGCATTTGCGATCGTTAGCTGGGTTGTGACTCAGACGAGCGGCTCGAACGCTGCGCCTACGGAGCCGGCCCCATCTGGCATAAACCGTCCCTCATAGGGAAAATTGACCGCTCAAAAGATATTTGTTATATAATCAATGCAAAGACCAACCATAAGAAAGGAATAAAAAGTACATGAAAGGTGCAATCAAGAAAATTTTAACTGGCTTCGCCGTCGTTCCGGCGCTGGCTTTGATGTTTAGTTTTGCCTCGCCACTAATCAGCGGCGGAGTTGCTTTGGCGGCTACTGATACTTGTGCGGGTGATGCATCAGGCGGCGTACAAGGTGGTGCTAACTGTGCAAAGACCGACGATCAGAGGACAGAACTGTTCGGTGGTGATGAGAGTATCTTCAAGATAATCACCAATACCCTGTTGTTTATCATCGGTGCAGTCGCCGTTATCATGCTCATCTACGGAGGTATCCGCTACACGATATCTGGTGGTGAAAGCGCATCGATTACTGCTGCAAAGAATACTATCCTCTACGCAGTTGTCGGTATCATCGTTGCCCTACTCGGTTTCGCACTCGTGAACTGGGTTATCGACGCCTTTGTGGCCAAGTAACTTAGCTCGTAAACACTAAATATCCTCGTCCAGCCGGACGGGGATATTTTTTGTAGTAAATAATACTTTCAAATAAAAATATACCGGCGGGATGCCGGTATATTCCTGTACAGCAAATGCTATTTATTGGATAGCGATTTTCTTGGCTTGTTCTTGTTTGACTTTACTAAAGGTAATGGATAGTACGCCATCCTTTAGAACTGCGCCAACTTCGTCTTCTTTGACTGCGACAGGTAGCGCTAGCGTACGACTGAACTCGCCCCAATAGCATTCCTGGATGTGCCAGTTGCTGACATTGGTTTCGTCGCCACTACTGAGGGTACCGCTAATGGTCAATATGCCATCAGAAATACTAACGTCTAGGTCTTCCTTGTTAACGCCAGCAGTTCGGGCCTTTACTACTAGCTGTTCGTCTGTCTCATAAACATCGACTGCTAGTTGTCCAGGGAACTCATCATCTGGTTCATCCCAAGATGCTGAATCGTTACTGCTGGTTGGTGTTGTTGCAGCTGGAGCCATAGCGTCATCATCATTTAGAAATGCCGCGGCCAGCTCGTCCTCGATTAATAAATCGTCATTTTGTTTGCGTGCCATGATATCCTCCACTTTTCTCTTGGCTCTTTCGACAATAGTCCCCTTAAGTATAGCTTTAGTATGCGATATAATCAATAACGCAGGTGTCAAAAACGTAAAAAATACAATGCTAGATAAACTTATATCAATCATAGCCCCCCACTACTGTTGTTCTTGCGTCCGAATCGGAGCAATATTATGTGAGAGTTGTAAATACGACATCGCTGACGAGTCATTTGATGCATGTGTCGGCTGTCTGGGGCTAACTAGGGGTAACGGAGTGTGCGACTCCTGCAAAGTTAGCCTATCAGTTGATAGAGTATGGTGTGGTGGATTGCGCGATGGCAAGCTAAAGGCTCTGGGCGATGCCTATAAGTTTCATTCTAGGCGCGAGGCGGCTCAGTCTCTAGCTGAAATTGTAGATCATGTTTTGCCCATACTCCCTGACGATTTTACAGTAGTAGCGATCCCAACCACTTCAAAGATGATAAGGCTGCGCGGATTTGATCATACTAGATTGGTCGTGCGGCAGTTGGCGCATATGAGGGGTATGAAAACAGCAGAACCACTAGCTAGGACTAGTAATGAAACGCTGCATTTTCTAGGTAAGGCCGAACGAAAGCGTCTAGCAGATAAGATGTTTAGTATCCGTCCAGGGGCCGTGCCTCACAAGGTCCTGCTGGTTGATGACATCCTCACGACGGGAACTACCCTGTCGGCGGCCGCTCGACTACTCAGATCGGCTGGAGTCGAGGAAATCTACGCTGTGGTTATCGCTAGGCAGCCTGATAACAAACGGGTCGATATCAGTACTGGTCCCTAGCTTGCTTTTTTGCTAAAATACATCAGTACATGGAGAGGTGACCGTGAAGCGAAGGGCTACTCGCAGGCACGCTATCGCGGGCCGAGAATAGTCCGAGCGGAGCGCTGTGGAACGAGGTCTATGTCTAGATATCCGAAATACCTCGATTCAGTACAAGTTCTTTGCTAAAATACATCAGTACATGGAGAGGTGACCGAGTGGTTGATGGTAACGGTCTTGAAAACCGTCGTGGGGCAACTCACCGCGAGTTCGAATCTCGCCCTCTCCGCCAGGAGAAGGAGGTCATATCTAAAGGATATGGCCTTTTTCTTCTGTTGAAGAAAGGAGATTTGAACGATAGAGTTCGGGCGCAGCGTTCGAGGCTTGTCCGAGAACCATCTCGCCCTCTCCGCAAAGAAAAGCGCCTGAAAGGCATTTTTCTGAGCGAGTGAACGGAGGAGCGAGCTTGCTAGCGATATCTCGCCCTCTCTATCAAAAATAGGACACAATCTCTAGAGTTCATTTTCTAATTATCTTGAAACTTTATATACTAAACAATATGAATATCCTTGCTATTGCTGACAGGCGGCCAAAGATCAACATCCCCGAAGTAGTCCGGGACAACAGCGTCGACCTTATAGTTACACTCGGTGATTTAACCAGAGAGGACATCTTGCAGCTCGAGCAGATGGTTGATATCCCGAAAATCGGCGTTTACGGAAATCACGACAGTGGCACCTATATGCCTGAACTGGGGATTTGGGATATGCATTTAAAAGTCTGGGACTATCAGGGCCTTCGTTTTGGTGGGTTTCAAGGCTGCGTGCGCTACAAAGAAAACCCTGACGCCATAATGTGCACCCAGGACGAGGCGTCACACCTGATGGCTAACTTCCCCAGAGTAGATGTATTCATATGCCACTGTCCGCCACGCGGCATAAATGACGAGGAGGAAATAGCTCACCAGGGCTTTCAAGCTCTACGAGATTATATAGACCGCGAACAGCCCAAAGCCTTGTTACATGGACATACTTATCCGACTGAAAGTAGCGCAGTCAAGCAATACAACTCGACACGCATCGAATACGTCTACGAGTATAAAATTCTTACGATCTAGGCCTTTGGTGTTGGGGCAGGATATTCTGCACGATTTCTTATGCACATTGCGACAACAGATTTTTGCTCTGGTGACTCCCCTGTAATCCTGTCTGTCACCTCAGTATCTAAACGAAGCGCAAAACTACTGATTCGGTGCCTGACCAGGCGCTCTCGGTAAAGATAGTCATTTGCTTGTTGACTGCCGTGTTCGTTCTCCTCGAACATTTTTATTCTGAGGCTATCTAGTATGCGCTCATGGATCAATAACGCAGCCAACTGATCGTAGTCACGCTCAGCACTATTAGTTGGCTCGCACTTATCTAAAAGCATTTCTGCTTTCTCGAGTTCCTTGAATGGTGTTGTACTGTTCATAAGTTCTGCTGCTTACGACCAAATTAGTTTAGATCTCAGCACCGCCACCGCTACCACCAGATGTAGCGAAGCTGTTTATCACGAAATCGATCATGGCATAGGCCAGTAAAGCAACGATCAAGCCGATAATTGCATAAAGGATGGTATTTTTTGCGCCGGTTATATGGGTTGAATCGCCTCCCGACAGGACATATCGTAGACCGCCGACGATGATCATGATGACTGATATCGCACCGATGATAAACAGTAATACATCTGTTATCTTTCGAAATACTCCGGTACTACCAAATAGCTCGACAGGCTGATCGCCGCCCTTTGCAGCGTCGGCGCCACCTTGGATTGTGAAGCTCTCTGCTGATGCGATATCGGTCACTAACGGTGTCAGTGCCAGACCTAACATGAGACTAAAAAACAGGATTGTTGGAGTGAGTATTTTTTTGAGAAGCATAACATTTCCTTTATAAGTTATAAGCTCACTTTATCAGAAGTAAAATAGGTTGTCTACAAACTAGTCTGTAAGGGGGCGTTATGCTACAATATTTCGAGTTGGAGGAGTACCTGAAGTGGCTGATGCCAGTCAAGAGCTTGTCTCTTGACCAAGTAGTGAGGTGTTAAAATAAAAAAACACCGAACGTTCTCAGACACTACTTTAACAATTCTAGTTCATGGAGGAGTACCCAAGTGGCTGAAGGGGACGGTTTGCTAAATCGTTAGACTGGAGAGATCTGGTGCGGGAGTTCGAATCTCCCCTCCTCCGCCAAGTGAAAGAGACATGCGGCTGCATGTCTCTTTCACTTGGCGACGGCGAGATCCGAACTCCCACAGTGCCGGCTCGGTGGCACGAGCGCGGAGTTCGGCGTAGCGTAGCGGAGAAAAGAAAGCGGAGGAGCGAACAGAGTAAGCGATATCTCCCCTCCTGGCAGCCTCTCTACTGTATTCTGCTCTCGCTTTGATCATGGTATAATCACCCCATGAATCCAAATAGTCAAAATGAAGATTGGCAAGCACCGAAACAGGTAGATCCTGCTAGTTTTGCGCCCGACTCGCAACCCGTGACTGTGAATGACGAGACCAGGGAAACCGTTTCTCCCGAAGTGCGGACCGCCGAGTCAACTGATACCGATAAAACTACCGATACG
>JBARQK010000047.1:0-5397 GCA_049643705.1 Saccharimonadaceae bacterium (SeqCode)
ATCATCAACGCCGTTATTGCTGGCAGCGTCGATTTCGATGATATCCAGATGGGTCGATTCGTCAGTATATGGTAGTTTGTTTATTTCATGAGCGAGGATGCGGGCTATCGAAGTCTTGCCTACGCCTTTCGGCCCCGTCAGTAGGTAGGCGTGAGCGACTTTGTCTTGGGCGAGGGCTTTTTTGAGTATATCGGTAATATGAGATTGGCCAACAATCTCGTCGAGCGATTTACTACGATATTTACGATATAGAGCCTTTGAGCTCATAGTGTTTGCACCTCTCCCCTATTCACTGATAATTATATCTCGTTTAATAGACGATGTCTGTTGTGAAAAAAGGAAAAGCGCCGACGAATCGGCGCGCGGTGCACGTTATTGACATTGACCAAAATTGTCAGGCTCGAGAGAGGGGCAGACCCCCCCTCTCTCGAGCGATTGTGCGTTACGGAGTGATCTTTGTGACGAGATCCTGTAGTGCTTTCATCGCCTCCAAGGTACCGATGTGAAAGATCTCGCACCGGATTCTTGCGTAGGGGAGAAACTTCGCGTCGACGCAGGGCACGACAAGGTCTTTGGGCGGATTGTCAAATACAAAGACAATCCCATCCTCATCCGATGTCATACGAGCGCCTTGGCGCAGCATCTCCCTCGAAACCCGCAAGGCTTCAACTGCCGTAAGGAGCTTTCCGATGACTGGATGTTCACTGTGTTCATCTCCGTTCGTCCTGGTGCCAGTGAAACAGCACTGCAGAGCTGGAACGAGAACTTTGGTCACTTCGTATCCTTTGATAAGGGGTGAAACGTACTAAACCGTTATACCAGCATCTCTATATTCTGTCAACCAAAAAAACCGCCGAAGCGGTTCTTTTGGTGTCTTGATAATATTACAATGCTGCTTCGACAGCCGCCCAAGTGGCGTCTGGATTGTCTTCTGGCACAATGATCGTGACTTGGTCGCCGATGTTGACACGGAAGTACGTAACGCTTGCTAGCAGGATACGATACTCACGGCCGTTTGCTTCGACATAGTAGGCACCGTCGTGTTGAACGAGCGTACCTATGATCTGTCGGCGTTCGACTGGACCGATCTGTTTGTAGATGAATCCGCCATCATCAGCAATCGTTAGCTTTAGGATGTCGCCTTCGATAAGCTTTGACTTTGAAGCATAGTTAGCCGGAACTGGGTAATCTTTACCGTCCGGTCCTTTCATGACTTGGCCGTCAAATATCCCTTCGATAACTTTTCCTCCGACTGATTCTCGGCTACCACCTGACGCAATGACCACTCCGTCGTCTCCAACTATGCTGATCAGTAACTCTTTGGCGGCGGCAAGGTTTGTTTCTGCTTCCTGGATCAATGATCTCAGACGCTTGATCTGTTTTTCTGGTAATTCAGACATATTCTCGCATTTCCTTTGTCTGTTTTCATGTAGTATTGCCTCTATATATAGCGCTCGAGGGGCTAAAAGTCAAGTCCGAATCTATCCACAGAAAAATATGGGGTAGCACAAAAAATGTTGTATTTTTATCATTATTTCGCTAAAGCTTTGAAATATTGCGCGAGTATTGTATGGTACATTTACCATTTGGCATGCGCCCGATGGTGCATATGGACGAGGAGATAGCATGTGGCCAAACTGTAGCAGGAAGCAGTTGGAAATAGTCGAGGAAGATTCATTATTTAGAATTCGTGAATTGCTGAGAAAAGTGAATTATCCAGGGCGAGGCACGGCTATTTACAGAATTGTTGGTCCCGATCTGCCACGGAGATTGTCGAGACTACAGGTCGCCATGATAAATCTGGATCTATCCGCCATGATGTTTCCACAATGTGATTCCGTGGTGGTTGAATCACGGAAAGATCAGACAGGAAAGAGGTGGTTGTCCATCGAAATCTTCGTAACGCGAAAGGCCAAAGAACGCTGGCATATTGCGTAAACGCTGACTCGCGGTCGCGTCTCTGCAAGCGCAGATTGACGCGCCGCGAGCCGGCGAAAGAATGAGATTATATCTCAAAATACCGCCCAGTAAATCGGGCGGTATTTTGTTTGCATAGGTTAAAACAGACTAGAACAATTTATTTGAGATTAGCTAAGTTCGACTGTAGCGCCGGCCTCTTCGAGGCTCTTTTTGGCAGCTTCAGCTTCGTCTTTGCTGACTTTTTCTTTGACTGGAGCAGGTACGCCGTCAACGATAGCTTTTGCTTCACCGAGGCCTAGGCCAGTGAGTTCTTTGACAGCCTTGATAACTGCAACTTTCTGACCACCAGCATCCTTTAGGATAACGGTGAATTCAGATTTTTCTTCGGCAGCATCGCCTGCATCAGCAGCGGCTGGACCGGCAACAGCAACTGCAGCTGCAGCTGGCTCGATACCGTATTCGTCTTTTAGGATTGTTTTTAGTTCGTTGACTTCTAGTACAGTCAAACCGGTTAGCTCTTTGGCGAGCTTTGATAGATCAGCCATGTGTGAATCTCCTTTGAATTATTAGATGTAATTTAGTTTTCCGATTATGCGGAAGCTTTGGCGCTCACTCCATCGAGTAGAGCGTGTAGGTTGCCAGATAGGGCGTTTGTAACGTCGTGTACCGGTGAAAGTAGCTGGGCGATAACTTCGCCGATAAGCTGCTCTCTGCTCGGTAGCCCAGCGAGGGCTTTTACGTCGTCAGCTGACAGGGCGACACCTTCGTTTGAGAAACCACCGGCAAATTGAAGTGCTGGGTTTTTCTTTGCGAATGCGTCTAGTACCTTTGCTGGTGCGACTTCGTCGGTCTCGCTGAATGCGTAGAGTAACTGACCTACTAGTGCCGACGTATCGGTGTCTTTGTAGGTTTTGTTGTCACTCATTTCAACACGGACGAGGCGGTTTTTGACGACTCTGATCACGACGCCTGCTTCACGAGCAGCACGGCGCAATGTTTGTATGTCAGCAACGCTGAGTCCCTGGTACTGTGCAAAAACAGTCAGTTTGCTGTTAGCGAACAGATCGCTCATCTCTGCAACCAAAGTTTGCTTTTTATCGCGACTAATTGCCATTGATAAAAATCCTTTCTTTGGATAATTGTTAGATATGTTCTAGCCTAGTTATTAACGTGCCGACAAGTGCTGGTCGTCATGATGAGAATTAAAAAAGTCCCTGACGATTGCACTATCAAAGACCTACGTAGAATGTGTATTTCATTCCTCGGTGGCTGATTAAGCTTTTGGCCGCCACTGTCTCTGGTAATGTCTAACCACTATTATAGCAAAAAAGCTGTGGAAATGTCAATGCTAGAGGTAGTAAAGGGGCCTTGGATAAGATATAATGCTTATGAATAAGCCAAACTAAACACCAAAAAGGATCTAGATGCAGTCAGAGTGGGAACAGGCGGCCATGCCAACGATAGAAGAGCCGGATGAATTTTATAATGCAATCGATCGATCGCACCTGGTAAAAGATCTGACGCCAGATCGCGCCTATATCTATGTCACGATGGAAGTTTATGACAAGATGAACGGTATCAAAGGTGGCGGCGGCCTGGGTATACTGGCTGCTGACACGCGTCGCGTCGCTCAGGACCTGGAAATCCCATTTGTCACCCTGACTCCCTTTTACCCATTAGAAGTCCACCAGCGGACTGTCGACCTGGCTCAGGAGGAATATCGTGAAGCTGTTTCTCCGGAAGAGTTCGGTTTTGAGCGTGTCGGTGACGTTACGGTTCGTACGTCGGAGCATCCAGATACGAAACTTGATATTTATCAAAAGATTCTCGGATCGACGCGCTTTTTGACTATGACCGAGCCGAATTTCGGCGAGTTATACCAGGGCGACGGCAGTGGTGACCATCGTCTATATCAGGAAATGTCACTTGGCTTTGGTGGCTACAAGGCTCTCCATCTAGTTGGAATCAAACCGGCAGTTATCCAGTTGAACGAAACTGCGACGATTTTTGCTGCGATTGCGCGGCTCGATGAGTTATGTAACTCCGGTATGAACATTTACGAGGCGATCGTTTACGTCCGTAAACATACACTCTACACAAACCATACTCTGCTTCAGGCTGCCGAGGGCTCATTTAGCTATGACCAGTTCGAGCGTATTATCATGCCAAATATCGAGAGTAGTAGTCTCAGACAGTGGCTAAAGCGCCAGTTTGAAGGCGTTGAACGTTTGCAGCTGAGTGCGCTAGCGATAGAACTGGCTGAAGCAAAGACCGGAGTCAGCAAATTGCACGCTCGCGTGGCTGATTTCCATGATCGTAACGGTGACAAAGTGAAATTCAGCTCGGTCACAAATGGCATCCATATGCATACCTGGGTACATCCCGAGATTATGCAATTTTTCGGTGATCACGGCATTCTCGATCGGTTTGGTTTGCCAACAGATGATTTTGTGGCGAAATTGGACACTATTACGGCCGCTGACATCAAACGGCTGAAATCCGTCGGTCGAGTCGAGATGAACCAACACCTGGCCGTACGCAAGGATCAGTATGGCGTGGCACTATCTATACCCGACGATGCATTTGTTTATCATTTCAAGCGCCGTTTTGTTGACTATAAACGCCCATATCTGCCATTTGAGCGACCGGACGAACTAAAATCGATCCTGACGGAATACAATGCCCATTACATATTGGCCGGCAAAGTCCATACTGGTGACGCCAAGATGTATGATCACCTAAAGCAAGTTTTACAGCTGATCGATGCCGATCCGGTGTTCAAACAACGTGTTCACTACATCCAGGACTATGACGAACAAGTCGGACGCGCCCTGGCCATCGGCGGCAACTCTGCCATCAATGTGCCGATAGTTGGTTTGGAGGCTTGCGGTACGTCATGGGAAAAAGACATAGCAAACCTAGGGCTGCTGATCTCGACCAATGACGGCGGTGTAGCCGATGTCCAACCCCTGCCCTGTCTCGAGGTATCTGGCAGCACGTACGAGGCTGAAGTTGACTCGCTCTACGCCCAGATGCGTCTAGCCGGTGAGTTATCTCGTGATGACGAGGCAATGCGCGAGGCCGTCATCAAACAACTGGCTGGCTATCTGCCGGTTATATCTGGCGCTCGCATGCTCAAAGATTATTTGCGATATCTGTTCAACAAGTAGTTTTTCCCGTATATGTGGTGTAGTATATCTCTACATGCTGAAACAACTGAGTAAAAAGTTTACACCATCACCGCCACCGGTCTTTTTTTCTGGTGAATTCCCCGGCACTATTGCTAACGTCATGAATGTACCGAAATTCCTCGACCGCCTACCGTTTGATTATAACCGCTTGTCTCCGACACCGATGGATCCGCTGCGAGTGCACATAGACGGAAATGGTTTGTATGACAATTCCGCATTCGCCCATATGGGAAAAATGCAAAGGCGTGCCGTTCAAAAGTTCAATACGTTAGCGGAAGTAGCAGAT
>JBARQK010000048.1:0-4009 GCA_049643705.1 Saccharimonadaceae bacterium (SeqCode)
AAAATCCGATCTGTTCTTCTAACTGACCGCCAAAACCGCGCTTGAATTTATAGATTGATTCTTGGTCGGGTTGGCCTGAGTGATTACCGTCCGTGCCATAAAAATTATAGCGTGGAATCGAATGATCAATCGCATAGTTCATGGCGTACCACTGCAGGGCGTATTGACCGTTGAACGACGCATGCTGCTGGTAGCTACCGCTCAAGAAATATACCATTTCACTGCCATATTCGATAAAGATAGCCGCAGCCAAAACGATAACATCGCCTGTTTCACGTAATTTATCGATCTCGGCTAACTTTTTCTGATAATTAGCGATGTCTTCGCCCGCCACCCGGATAGCTGTTTCGGTTTTTTTGTCGCGCTCTTGTGTCTCTAAGCCGGACAATTTAGATTGACAGTCGATAATCAATTGACCGATATTAGTCTGATAGTCATCGAGTCCGAGTTCGGCTAGCATGAAATGCGCCTTATCTCCAAAATTCGCCATCAAACTTCGATAGTAGTCGAGCGGGCGACCAGCAAAGCCCCATTTTGTTTCGGCCTGTTTCATAACGTCATAGAACTTCTCCAGCTCGGCCTCATCAATCCGACGAGTGCTAACGCCGATCTTTTGGCTCTTGCGCAGCGACCAGCGAGTCTGTTGATCAAAGCTATCCATCAGTTCATCACTGTTAGCTAGGACCGATAGATCTTTGGCAAAATACCAACGAAACAACTGGCCATGCTGATCAATCTTTTCATTGCTGATCCGTTGAAAGCCGTCGGCTTCGATCTCATCGACATAATGCGAACCGTCATACCCAGACAGTTTCTCACCGTTAACATAACGCGTCTGAACGATCGGCGGATTGATCATTAAACGAACACCGCCATGCGACTTTACATAATCCTTGAGGCCATGAAAAAATGCCGACCTTAGTTCGTGATTGTCATAATCAACTAGCGGCCCCTGCAGACAATCAAAATCATAATATCCAGCGAACAGATGTCGCGCGTCGAGCTCGGCCGCGACCAGTATCTCGCCACCTTCGTCCTTTATGCCGACCAGATACATCTTCCAGCCATCGAGCTGACGACGAAGACCGCGTGGCACTGACTGGACAAAATTTGCGTGCTGATGCTTTTCGGCAAAGAGCTCGAACTCTCCCGGCGTTAATTCAACAAACTGCATCTATTTACCTCTGCTGCGCAAGGCATTTCGAACTGTCTCGATCTCGTTCCAGGGATGCTCGCCGTCGGCGCGCTCGATCGTCTTTTCGTGACCCTTACCGAGAAAAACAACCGTGTCGTCAGCATCGGACACCCGAGAAATGGCAAGTTTTATCGCCTCTGTTCGATCAAGCTCTAGAAAGACTTCCTTATCAACGGTCTTACCGGATTTTGCAGCACCCGAGACTATCTGCCCCAGAATCTCATTGCCGTCTATGTCACGATCATCCTCTTCGGTCAATACCAACTCATCAGCCAAACGTCCAGCGATCTCTCCCTGGATGGCGCGCTTTGATTCGTCGCGGCGTCCTGCTGATCCAAATAGTACTACCAGCTTACCCTTTGTCGATCGCCTGATATCACCGAGTAAACGCTCAAATGAATCGGGAGTATGAGCAAAATCAACAACTACCGTAAAGGGCTGCCCTTCGTCGACAACGTCCATGCGACCCTCGACACCCTCTAGCGCCGCGATGCCATTTTCGATCTGATCACGGGTCAATCCCAGCTCCTCGCCGACCGCAATCGCTGCGAGCGAATTGTAAACATTAAATTCTCCTGGAATTCGACAAGTGATGTTGTATTTTTCACCATGATAATCAACAGTATAAGTACTCTTGTCTGGCAAAAGCTCAACGTTCGTAGCGCGAACATCGCCAGCCTGCAGTCCGTAGCTAACGGAGCGCTTCACCAAACTACTAAAGTTTTCATGATGCGGATCGTCGGCGTTAACCACACCGAGCCGCTTTGCGTAACGAAATAGCCGAGTTTTTGCTTCTAGATATCGCTCGAATGTCCGATGGTAATCCAAATGCTCGTGAGTCACATTCGTGACAACGGCGATCTCTATCGGTATACCGAGCGTTCGATATTGTGCCAAAGCATGGCTAGTTACCTCTAGAATCAACCATTCCACACCAGCTCGCCGAAACTCTGCTAGCCGCTTTTGCAGCACCGGCGCCGACACAGTCGTCATATGGACAACCTGCGGTTTTATATCACTACCGACACCGTAGGCTACTGTGGTCATCATACCGGTTTTATAGCCAGCCTCGGTCAGCATGCGATGAATCATGAAGCATGTCGTCGTCTTGCCGTTGGTGCCAGTCACGCCGATAACTTTCATGTCCCGGGCTGGTCGGCCGTATCTGGCACTGACCACCGCCGCTTCGACAAAATGATATGGCGGTTCGAGCATGCGGAACAAGCCACTAGGGAGCAGCTTTTTGAGCTGAGCTTTAACCATGGCCTACCAGTTTTTGAGCCTTTGTCTGACCTTGCTCATCAGATTCGACGTATTGAGGGCCGATCAAAACAACTAGGTCATCTTTTTTGGCACCACGTAGAACGATATAAGCCGCTTCTTCGTGATCGGCCACTTTGTCTACTTCCTTTAGCGCGCTGTCAGTAATCGTTACGATGCGATCAGCTAACTTGGCGAGATTGATCAACTGGTCATCTGCAATGTCACGCGCCAAGCTAACCAACAGTCGCCTCTTTGCCAGCTGCCTAGACGTCTCGATCAGATTTTCGAGTGAAACTAACGAGCCGCTATCGACTACGACAGTGTACGGCGCAGACGTATCGATATAGTTGTAATTTCCCTGAACCATCTCTACCCGGGCGACGCCTTCCGCGAAATGAGAAACATCAACACCCAGAACATAGGCCGTCGCCAAAGCCGCGGCGACATTCAGGGCGTTCGTTGTACCCACCAAGTATGATGCAATCTCGATTTTCGTGTGCTGATCGATCACGATAGTCATCTCTAGACCGCGACGAAAAATTTTAATATCAGCAATCTTCATATCTGACGCCTCATCGGTGCCAAAAGTCATAACATTGTGGTGCTCCATACCCGTGGGAACATCGAGGCCATGTGGCAAAATCGCATGATGGATCGGCCACTTCAATATTTCCGATAACTGTAGATTATCTGTCGTCGCCACAACCGTATCAACATCAATCGTCTCTAGTATCGGCCCATCCAGAAAACTCTCATGCGCCTCAATAATGACATAATCATAGGATTGTCTGGAAGCCTCACGCAGCTCCCTGTGCAATAGTCCGGGTTCGGTTTCAAAAGTTCGTTTGCCATCACGCGCCGCGACCATCTCGAGAACTTTGAAATTTGCTTCCCGCAGTAGTTCAGCAATCAATCTGACAGTGGTGGTTTTGCCGGCCTCACCCGTGACAATGATGATCCTAACCTTGCGACCAGGATTGCCATAGCGCATCGACGCTAGGTGAGTTTTCGCCTTCTTAACAACCTGTTTTGTATCTGACTTTTTTGGCTCCACCTTTTTCTCGCTCATACACCCATTTTACCACCGCCCTGGGAATTAACACATGGCAAGTACCAGATGTTATAATCAACCCTAGTGATAATCTTGGGAATCGAATCCAGTTGCGATGAAACTGCCGCTGCCGTTGTAGAGAACGGCGAGCGTCTATTTAGTAATGTCGTGCAAAGCCAGATCGATATCCACGCCCACTATGGTGGCGTCATCCCCGAGATAGCGGCCCGAAGTCATATCGAAGCAATCAACCCGGTAATTGACGAAGCCCTAGCTCAAGCATCCCTAGGTTGGGACGACATCGACGCTATTGCCGTTACCTACGCACCAGGTCTCATCGGCTCCCTGCTAGTCGGCACCCTAGCCGCTAGAACACTTGCCATCCTAAAGAACAAGCCGCTTTACGCCATTCATCATGTTGAAGCGCATGTTTACGCTAATTTCATTACCCGGTTAGGAAGTTCGGAAGTTAGGAAGTTAGGAAGTGACAAAACGCAGAG